>JBKEDN010000279.1:0-2995 GCA_047975435.1 Draconibacterium sp.
AAGTAACCGCTTTAAATCGTACGTTTGGTTTCGTTGTCATTGCAGCCTTTAAGATACAATTCTTAAAGGGATAACAAAAACAAAGGCTGTCCAATTTTACTTTTTGGACAGCCTCTTTATTGTACGTTAAAAGCGCTTATAAATTAATGGTATCAGTTTTTGTAGCGGAGTTACCTTGTGAATCGGTTACTACAGTTGTTACCGTATAATTTCCACTACTTCCTTTTTTTACGGAAAGCTCCTGTATTCCGGTCGATGATGAACCGGAAACCAGCGTCGTTATTTCATCGGAACCCGGACCTGAAAGGGTAGATACCACCGAGGCTAAATCGCTGTCACCATCGCTTACACTCCAGCTTACCTGAACCCTTTTCATCGCAGGATTACTGGTGTTTGCCAAGCTCCAGCTGTTAAAAATCGGTGCTTCATTGCCTGACGAAGCGGAACTGACCGTTACTACAAGTTCATCAGAAGAAGTAGCGATACCATCAGAAACAGTTAATGTTACTGTGCTACTTCCTAACGGAAAGTCGTAAGAGAAGGATACGGCGGTCCCAATTACCACACTGTTTAAGGTCCATTCGTAGGTTAAAGCATCACCATCAGCATCGTATGAATCCGAACCGTCAAGCAGGACTGATTCGCTGCCATTGCCATCGCTGTCAGTAACCGAAATATTTGCTCCGGCATTGGCAACCGGTGCAGTATTACTTGGCGGATCAATAATGGTTCCGTTTCCAACAACCGCAACCGGATAGGGAGAATCGTTACGTTTGCGAACAATGCTTCCGTCGGTGTCAAAATTGCCCATTAAAAGAATTCCGGTCATGTGGGGTGTTGCCATTGATGTACCATTCAAAATTGCATATTGCCCGTTTATGTAGGTCGATTGAATAGATGAACCGGGTTCGCAATAATCCACCGGAGGCATACCGTAGTTTGAGTAGGAAGCCCAAACGTCACCTTCAGCAAAAGCTGCGATGGTATAAATATTAGGCCCGTTAACGCGTGCCGGAGAATGTAAATTAGCATCGCTTCTTTCGTTGCCGGCAGCTAGTGCAAATTTACACGACGCCGAGGCACTCAATACTGCCTCATCGAGCGCTGTTGAAACACCACCTCCAAGACTCATGTTTGCAACATCTTTTGCCGCTGCATTTGCTTTAACATAGTTAACTCCTGCAATTACTCCAGAGCTTGTGCCGCTTCCGTTGGCATCCAGTACTTTTACAGGAACAATACTCGCTCCGGCAGCAACACCAATAACTCCAATTCCGTTGTCTAAAGCACCTATAATTCCGGCGCAATGCGTTCCATGTCCATTATCATCATCCGCATTCGCATCATTATTTACAAAGTCCCAGTCTTTACTGGTATTCACGGTCAGATCGGGATGGTCGAGGTCGGTTCCTGTGTCAATCACCCAGGCTGTTTTTCCTGTACCGTCAACACCTCCATTTACGCGCGATATTCCCCACGGGGTAGTTTGGGCGGCAGCCGAAAGATCGCCGCTAACCGAAATCATTTCGGGTTTAACCAGTGAAATAATCTGGTCTTCCTCAATATATTTAACCGAAGGATCTGCTTCCAGCTTTTTTAACTGTCCCGGTGGAATTTTCACCGAGAAGCCTTTCAAGGCACTTCCGTAAACATATCCAACTTCGCCATCGCTTACACCGGCACGTTTCAGGATTTTAGCTGAGGCTGATTTCATGGCAGCCTGTTTCTTTTCGTAGCCTTTAAGATTTGTCAATTCTGCATCGAGATCGTCATCCTGAAGTACCACAATGTAGCTTGTTTTGGCGGTGTTGGCCGATTTTAGCTGAATGTCTTCAGTTTCCCCCTCCGTGATCATGGATTCGGTACATGCATCTGCAATAAGCAGAACAATTGCAAATGCAAAAATTTTAAACAGCAAATTTTTCATCATGTTTGATTTTCGAGATTAATAGAATGAGTTTGTTTTTTAATTGGGTCATTCATCTTCAAAATGTTTCAATTTGAAAAAGAACAGATACAAGTTAAGAAACAATAACTTAAGCTCAAAAGTTTATTCGAACTTAAATCCCGAAAGAAGAAAATTTGCCAATTACGTTCGGGCCTTTATTTCAACCTGTACATTCCCGATGAGCGACTGCTGAACAGATCGTGTCTTTGCTGAATACAGGTGAGCTGTGGGATACTGTCCATGTAGCTGAGATTGCGGTTTCGGCTTAAAACCAAGGCATTTTCATGCGTGTTGAGATAGCTTTGAAGATCGTCTAATTCCTCGAAAACAGGAACCCGGTCACTGGCATAAAAAGCAAAGGCATGATTAAAGCTTTTATAGGCCACTATTTTATCGGCAGACTGAATTTTGGTTTTGAATTTTTGCACCGGCCCCTGATTATCCATGGCCTGAAACGGTACGGCAAAAAAGATAAAAGTGGTGAGCATAAAGGTTGCAGCAAGGACGTGGAGGCTTTTTTCTAATGATTTCCGGTAAAGCCACAAGGCCACAAAGGTTCCGATCGGAACTACCAAAAACAGCCAGGCCACCCAGCTGATGGAATACAGCGGATCGGTGTTTTTTGTAAAGAAATAAACTCCGGTTGGCATCGCCAGGCTGATAAATGCCAGCACATAAAGTTCGGGTTTGATGTTGGTATTTTTTACCTGTTTATTAAAGAGCTTCGAAAAATAAACCCCCAGAATGATGGCAAAAAACGGGTACGATGGCGAAGTATAGTTGATTAATTTTGTTTTTGAGATGGCATAAAATACAGCAACCACCGCAAATGAAACCAGTGCCAGTAACACCAGTTTATTTTCTTTTCGGCTGATCCAGGCGTTTGCAAAGGCGCGGATAAACCACACCGACAACGGAATCATACCAAATAAAATAAACTGCTTATCCCTTTTAGTCAAGTAAAGATTTATCTTTGATACATGAACGAGATTGAGAAATATCCAAGAGATTTTCAGGAGTTTATCACGCAGTTCAAATGCGAGGCTG
>JBKEDN010000321.1:0-19140 GCA_047975435.1 Draconibacterium sp.
TCTTCGCGACCTCTTCGAGAGAACTAAACTTCAAAATGACAAAGAACGATTTAGGCTTAATGAGCCAAATTTGTTTAATTATTAATAACGTCCCGATTTTAATGGGACACTAGTGATACAAGTCACTCAAACACACAGAGAAAGATTAAAACTTCCAAAAAAACAGAAAATAGAGGACAACCAAAGGATAAGAAACTTACATTTGCACCCGAAATTTTAATGAAAAATCAATGGACGAAGGCCCGTGTCATAAGCAATTTAAGTATTAACGCTCTGTAAGGGACCTTTTGTTTCCTTGCAGAAAAACATGTAAGGAGACATCACCATGATTAAAATCTTTGAAACATTCGGCGGCTATGTTGAAGTAAACGAAGCACGTAAAGGCTGCTGGATTAACGTTACCAACCCTACTCCTGACGAAGTAAAAAAACTGACCGGCGAATTTGGGTTACCCAACGATATTATCATCGACATACTGGACCAGGACGAACGCCCCCGTGTGGAATCTGACGATGACTGGACGTTGATCATCCTGCGTATTCCGGTTGAAAATAAAAATAATGGCGTTCCTTTCCAGACAGTTCCGCTGGGCATTTTTATCGCCGATAATTTTACGGTTACGCTGTGCCTGCAAAACAACGAGGTGCTTCCCATGGGGCAACCATCGCCGTTTCGCGAGCAGTACCAGCAAATTACCGACAGTATCAATTTCATACTTCGCTTGTTTCTGCGCTCGGGAAACCTCTACCTGCGCTACCTGAAACAAATCAACCACATGACTTCGATGATTGAGCAGGACCTGGAGAAATCGATCAAAAACAAGGAACTGAACAAATTGCTGAAAATGGAGAAGTGCCTGGTTTATTTCATCACCTCCATCAAAGCCAACGAAATAGTGCTGGCCAAACTTCGGAAATCGAAAAAAGTGACTACCGAAATCAACGAAGACCTGCTGGAAGATGCCTTTATTGAAAACAAACAGGCGCTGGAAATGGCTCAGATTTATTCGGATATACAGGCGGGAATGATGGATGCCTTTGCCTCGGTTATTTCCAACAACCTGAACGTGGTGATGAAACAACTCACACTTATTTCGATTATTTTGATGATCCCGACTTTAATTGCCAGTTTGTTTGGAATGAACGTTCCCAATTTTATGGAAAACGCAACATGGGCCATGCCTGCAATTTTATCAGGGTCGCTGATACTTTCATTTTTAGGTGTACTTTTATTCCGGAAACGACAGTGGTTTTAATACCCGGTGAAACCGGGAACAATCATTTTCAGTATCTTCCGCGAACTTTTACAGCCGGGTATTGTTTTGTCAATCTAAAGAATGCAGAAACTCAGAAAACATATTTATTTTTTCAGGCAAATACTGCTCGTATTTTTTGCGTTGTTTGCACTGGCTTCGTGTTCGGTAAAAGAACCTGTTTTTAAGGCGATCGGTGCCGATTATCACCGTCCGCTGAATCAAACAAAAACCACTCAAAACCTCGAACACAGTTGTCATCTTTCTGAAAAAGCAAGTCTTACTACAGTAAAAAACCTCCCGGCTGATCCGGTTCACTTACTGGCGGGCACCAGTTTTGGTCTGAATTTTTGGACAGATGAAAAAGCCGAGCCTGTAATTCTTCCACTCAGCAGCAGTACTGACAGCAAACCACAACCACTTTACATCCTTTACAAGCGGCTTAAATTCGACCTGGCGTAGGCAACACGCCTCAAACCACTTTTTTAATCATCGAATTTAATTACCGTAAATCCATTTTTACAATGAATATTTATGCAAAGAAGTCGGCAAACAGTGCCGGACTTTTCACTTTATCACTCCGGCTGGTGGTTGGCTGGACCTACTTTTCAGCTTTCTGGCGCCGTGTGGTGCTGGCCGACAAACTCAATGCGGAAGGCGCCGCTTACATTGGCGAAAAATTTAATCATTTTCTGCCCAATGCTTTGGGAATAAAACCCATCATCGAACACCTTGTTACCCACCCCGAACAACTGTGGATAGCCATGGTTGCTTTTACCATTGTTGAAGCCATTGTTGGTTTGTTTATTATGCTGGGCTTGTTTACCCGCCTGATGAGTGTCGGTGTTTTCGGACTGGCTGCCGGAATTTTGCTAGGCTCGGGCTGGATTGGCACCACCTGCCTCGACGAATGGCAAATTGGCGTGCTAGGAATTGCCGCCGGTTTTACCCTCTTTTTTAGCGGCAGCGGAGCCTACTCATTCGATCAGTGGATGATAAACAAAAAACTGAAATTCACACAAAATAAGTGGTTTGTGTGGCTGGCATCGGGCGAACTTCCGATACGAAATATCAAGTTGCCGGTACTGGCGGGTTCGCTGGCAATTTTCATGCTGACACTTTTTACCAACCAGGTTTTTCACGGCGGCTTGTTTGGGAAACTCCATAATAAATCGGTAAAACCCAAAATCGAGATCAGTGCGGTAAAGGTTGAAAACAACATCCTTCAGTTTGAAATTTACCGTACCGAAGGCGTGGATGTTTACGGATCCTTTCTGATTGGCATTCAGCTAATCGATAAAAACGGTCGTGTACTGATGGAAAAAACCGGCGAAGAACTGGCAAAATTTCCGGCCGATCAGATTGCAAATGCTTATGTTGCCAAAGTAAAACCGGGCAAACACAGCCTGATTGTCCCCCTTGGCGCAAAAGCCAAACTGGCTGTTGATTTGGGTGGCATCGCGTTAAAAGCCGATCAGCAATACACCTTAAAACTGATTGACATTAGCGGGCTGGAATGGGAAAGTCCGCTCGAACTGCGCTAACAGCACGGTAAAACAAAACAGAGGAGGCCATCCATAAAGTCGCCAACCGACTTTGGTTTTAGCCTCCTCTGCTTTTTGTCTTTTATGGATGTCTATTCCAGCGGCAAATCGAAAATTTCGAGTGCCCAAACATTCATCTCCAGCTCGCGTTTTACATTTTTTAATGCAAAAAGCCGGGTTCCTTCCGAATTACTGAATACATGGTGCACAGCCATTCCGGGATTGTAGTGGGTTCCAACATAACCCGGATAGTAGCCGACTTTCAGCGATTTTTCAGCCGAATAACTCACCTCATTTACCTGGTAAATATTATCGGCGTTTTCGGTGCCCCAGTAATAATCCGAACACGACACAAAGTAACATTTCAGTGCAGTATTGTAATCGAGGCTGGTGATATAATTTCGCGGAACTTCAAACTTCCCGCTTCTTGGCAGATCAAGATGAGAAGTTTCGGTGGTGTATTCCGGGGTGTTGTGCACATCTTTGTCGCCGGCAATAATTTTCGAGCCATCGAGCGAAAGCCAGATATTCGAGCCGGTTTCTTCGTGCCAACCCGGAACCGTGTCGTTGGGTATCCCACCTTCAATATTTACAATTTGAATACCTCCGGGAGTCAACTGTGGCCGGGTAATGTAAATCAGCGGTTTACCGGGCATTTTTCGCAAAATTGATTTTTCATAAAACTGCGCCGATTGTGTCCTGAAAGTTACCCCGTTTGTCAGGTTCAAACTGTAGAGCGAAACCCACTGGTCGTCGTCGGGCGACAGGTAACACCAGTCGTTCTCGCCAAAAACGAGGTCAAAAGGAACGCAATCGGTTTCGTACAATTTAATCTGTTCGTAGGTGGCTGCATCACGCAAATCAACCAATGCCTGGTTGTAACCGATGGCCATTGTTTTGCCGTCGGCAGTTATGTCAATACAGTTCGGAATGCGCTCAAGCGGATAAGTGACCAGCGAATCAACGCCCGGAGTTTTTACCAGCAAAGCATTTGGCGATGCGGTTAAAATATACAGGTAATCGGTGACTTTGCAGTAATACGCGTCTTTTACGGTTCCCGAAATCCATTTTAATGAGGCCGAATTCACCGGATCGCCCGGATCTTCAATCAGCATTTCCATTAAAATTCCGGCCGAAAGTTGCGGACGGTCCGACTCAATATTAATAATCTGTGAATAACTTCCCGGTGTCAGGCCTTCGCGATTCACCATACATTCGATGGTAAGCGATTCGCCCGGCGCCAGATAACCCGAAGTGTGTGACAACTCCAGCCAGGACGGAATATTTTGTATGAACCAGTTTTTCCCAACTTCTCCCGGGTTTTCGATGGTAAACGAACTTCTTTCATCATAAGCAAAATCAATGGCTGCCGTACTCACCGTCATGTATTCCTCACCATTGACATTTGGATTTTCCGTGTTTTTCTCACCGTAGCTGATCAAAAACCGGAAAATACCCTGATCCCCGATTCTGATGTAAATATATCCTTCAGCGCGGCCGTTCTGCATAAAGCCTTCAGGATTTATAAAACGCAGGGGAACAAAACCATTGCCATTTTGAAGCTTACCTTCGGGGGTAGTCACTTCCGCCCATTGCGGATAAACGATCACCTGGTAAGCTGAATTCCCCATTTCAGTTATTTGAAAAGCCAATGCCACATCGCTGGCTCCCACATCAAAATGGTATTCCAGGTCGGTGGAGTACGTGTCTTCGAGCCGTTCCTCAGGATAATTGAAATCGCAGGCCACCAGCAGCAAAGCCGCCAGGGTAACAAAAGTGATCAAACGAATTGATTTAAGTGATTTCGCCCGGGATATAACCGGATATTCGTTAAAAAACTGTTTCATGTTCATGGTGTTTTAAGCTTACCAATAAAAAACGATTCCCAGCGATAGGTCGAGGCGCCCCAGGTTTTCCCAGTTGTCCTCATCCAGCTCCACCTCTTGAGACGAATCGAATGTTTTCACCGTCATTTTTTTCACTTTTGCCGAAAACAGCGAAGTTTCAAAATTGAGGCTGATATTGGGTTTCAGGAAATATTCCACGCCAATCGAAAGGTCCATCCCCAAAGTTGTGCCCTGCACAAGAATTTCCTGGTTATACATTTCCACCTCGTCGCGGTAAAAAGCCGGCCCCACCGAAAACGATGAATTCAGCCCGAACTGCTTATTTTTCCCATAGCGTTCGGCGCCAAAAAACGAAGCTCCGGCAAAATTCACAAAATACCGTTCGCCAAGTTTGCCGTAATACATGTTCACATCGTCCATTTGCAAGGCCGTAGTTATTTCGGTAGAAGCATAAAAACCCTTGTAGATTAAACCAAACCAATAGTCGCCAAAAGTGTGGTAATAAGCCGAAGCTTTTCCCTGAATGCCCGTTTTCAATCCCTTGTAATAGGCGTCGGCATCATTTGGACTCACTCCTTGTGACACCAGCGATTCTTCCGCCGTTTTGGTGTCGCCCAGCAGGAATCCCGGCCCGCCTTTCACCGCCACCCGAAAACGGGTGCCGTCTTTTGGTTCATCAGCTTTTTGAACCACCACTTCCGGTTCAGCAGCCACTTCCGGCACAAAGGCTGCTTCTTTTTTTGTGCTGTTCATGTTATACGACCATTCCGCAATTTTATCGCGCGAAATTTTTCCTGACGCTGAAACACCGTTAAAATCCTGCATGTAATACAGGAAATTCTTTTTCACTTTGGTGATGGTGCATTTTATTGTATCGCCCGTAGTCAACACAATCCTGTCTTGCGAGTTCGCCTTGTTACTGTACAAAAAAATGAGCAACAAAAGCAGAAGAAATGTCCTCAGATTTTTCATTTAAAGTTAGCTGTTGATAGTGGTTTTTACTGTATTTGTAAACATTAATAACAAACACAAATGTAATAGAAACTTTAGATGTTGATTGAGACCGATCTTTTTTCTTATGCGATTTTGAGCTGTTTAACAACATCTCTTTCAATCCTAAAACATATCTATAAAATGAGTTGAAACAAGGATGAGGAATCATCAAAAATTCGCATATTTCACCGGTTCATCCCTCATCAAAAATATCGAAGAAATATTCATGCTAAACTTTCGAGCTAAAAAGCCTATCAGCCGAAGAAATACTCAAAACGACAAAAAAATTACAGATTACTTTTGGGTGGTGGTACATTTGGGCATGGAATAAAACAATCAACCCAATTGTCCTATAAACATCTGATGTAACAGGAATCTCGCTGTTTGCCTTTTTTATAATTACAAATCTCAGAACTTTCGTAAAGCTCGGTTACCGGACTTTATTTTCATTACATTTGAAGCTAAGCAAAAGAATAAACATGAGCAGCGAATCCGTTTTCAAAAATAAAAACCTCTACATTATTTTTGGTATTACACTTATTGCCATGATGGGTGTAGCCAGCATCACACCGGCCTTTCCCGATATCATCCAGTATTTCGATATCAGTCCGCAACAGGTGGGCGGGCTGATCGTTGCCTTTACGCTTCCCGGAGTTTTTCTCACGCCTTTTACCGGAATTCTGGCCGACCGTTACGGACGGAAAATCGTGCTGGTGCCGTCGCTGTTTTTGTTTGGGCTCGCCGGATTTGCCTGTATGTTTACCAAAGATTTTTATTGGCTGATGGTACTGCGTTTTTTCCAGGGCATTGGCGCCAGTTCGCTTTCGAGCATAAACATTACGCTGGTGGGCGATTTATTTGAAGGCAAACAACGTACCTCGGTAATGGGCTACAATGCCAGCGTATTGAGTATTGCCACAGCATCGTACCCGGCGCTGGGCGGCATAATTGCCATTTGGGGCTGGCAGTATATTTTTGCACTTCCGGTGCTGGCTATTCCGCTGGGGCTTGTGGTAATTCGCGGCCTGAAAAACCCGGAACCAGCGGGAAAAATGCACCTGCGCACCTACTTTAGCCGGGTGTGGAAAACCATTAACCAACGAACCGTTTGGGGGCTGCTGATCGTGAATTTTATTTTATTCATCATCCTGTATGGAACCTACCTCACCTACTTTCCGCTGATGATGGAAAAACGAATGGGTTCCGATTCTTTTCACATTGGCTTGATGATGTCGTTGATGTCGGTAACAACCGCGATAATGAGTTCGCAACTGGTAAGGCTGAACCGTTTACTGGGGCAAAAACGCCAGCTGATTATTGGTAGTCTGGGCTATTTTATAGCTTCAATTTTGATGCTTTTTGCCAACGATTATTTCTCGCTTGCCCTGGCTGTAATTGTGTTTGGCTTCGGACACGGCATTACCATCCCGTCTATCCAGAATATGATGGTAGGTTTTGCTGCCATTAACGAGCGCGCTGCTTTTATGTCGCTCAATTCGATGGTGCTGCGCGGCGGACAAACTGCCGGTCCATTGCTGGTAGGTACCGTTTATGCGTTTTCGGGGCTGAATGCCACTTTTCTTTCCGGGGCAGTAATGGCGGTTTTTATGTTGGTTTTGGTGTATTTGATGGTTCATATCGAAAAACCCGAAACGAAAAATTAATACCGGCCTGCTTATTTTCAATCCCTCATCATTTTTTTTTAGCACCCGAACTTTCAATTTGATAAATACGTATATTCACCCCGCAAAACACAGGTTTCGGGCTACTGCTACAACACTGATAAACAGCGGCAACCCGGACAATATACCTGCAAAAAGTGATTTTAAAAAACGTGTAATAAACTTAAAGAATATGCAAGCGGGCCCTGCCCATACAGCGCCTTGTTTTTGTTAGTAAGTTAAGCATGAAACTCAACATCAGAAAAGCGACTCCCGAGGATCTGGAATTCCTGGCCGCACTCGAAAAAACCTGTTTCCCGCCGGTTCAGCAAACATCGCGGAAAAACATCCGTCACAGCCTTTTAAGCGATTTCCAGGACGTACTGATTGCCGAGCTGCCCGGCAAAAATACAACGGCCATCGGCTCCATGATTTTATTTCGTTACCAGCACACCATCCGCATTTATTCGGTAGCCATTCTTCCCGAATTCCAAAACCAGGGATACGGCGAACTGCTGTTAAAACACGTGTTTGAACTGGCCCGCCGGAACCGGTCTGAAAAGGTTGTTCTGGAAGCAAGTGCAAAAAACCGAACTTTGATAAACTGGTATGAAAAACACGGATTCAGCCAGGTAAAAAAGATACCCGACTACTACGCCGACGGCGAGCATGCGCTAAAAATGGAATGCCGCATAAAAGCAGGTGATACATCGGGAAAAACCTCGAACATCATCGTAATCAATCAACCGTTTAAATGGTCGTTTACCGAGGTGGATGCCAGCATTATCACCGTAAAAGACTACATCAATAATCCAGTTTACCAAAACAGCACCGAGTTCAGGGTGTTCAACCTGTGCAGCTCGTACAAATACCAGAGTTATGGCTACTATGTTTCGCTGCTGGCATCGGCACGCAGTCAGCGGGTGATCCCGAGCATTGCCACCATCCGCGATTTCAGGTTGCTGAATGTGGTCAATTCGGCCGCTTTCGATATTGAAGAAGAAATCAACCGTTCGCTGACCCGCGAAAAGAACAGCAACTTTTCGTTAAAAGTGTTTTTTGGGCAAACGGCAACGCGTGGTTTTAAAGCGCTGGCCATGAAACTGTATCAGCTGTTTGAGGCCCCGCTGTTTAAGGTTGAATTTGTGAAACACGACAAGTGGCTCATCAAAGACATTCAGGTACTGACTCTGCCGCGTCTTAGCGACGATGAAGTTGAATACATGTACGAATTTGCGCGGAAATATTTCAGCAAAAAACGCTTTAGCAAACCCAAACTTAACAACTTTAAATACGACATTGCCGTGCTGGTGAATCCCGAAGAAGAAACACCGCCATCGAACACGGCTGCCCTGCAAAAACTAAAAAATGCAGCGAGTAAAAAAGGTGTTTATCTCGAGTTTATTACACGGAAAAACATGGACAAAATCAACGAATTTGATGCCTTGTTTATCCGAGAAACCACCAATGTAAACGACTATACCTACGAATTTTCGCGCATGGCTTATGCCGAGGGGCTGGTGGTAATCGACGATCCGTGGTCGATACTGAAATGCTCGAACAAAATTTACCAGAACGAAATTTTCAGGAAACATAAAATTTCCACGCCGCAAACCATTGTTTTTACCAAAAACCTGTTCAACAAAAAAATGCTGAACGAGGTAAACTACCCCATTGTTTTAAAGCAACCCGACAGTGCTTTTTCGCTGGGTGTTTTTAAGGTTGACAACGAAGAGGAAGCGCTGACGGCGCTCGACCGGCTGTTTAAAAAATCGGACATGGTGGTTTGCCAGGAGTTTGTGTATTCCGATTTCGACTGGCGCATTGGCATACTCGACAACAAAGCGCTGTTTGCCTGCAAATATTACATGAGCGAAAACCACTGGCAGATTTATAACTGGAAAGAAATTGGCGAAGAATATGCCGGCGATTCGGAAACTCTGCCCATTGACGCAGTGCCCGAGCCGGTACTGAAAACCGCGCTTAAAGCGGCTGCACTTATCGGCGACGGGCTGTATGGCGTTGACCTGAAAATGATTGGCGATAAAGTTTATGTGGTGGAAGTGAACGACAATCCGAACATCGACAACGGCATTGAAGACCTGGTTTTGGGCGACAAACTTTACGAAACAGTGATCGATTCATTGATCAACCGGATTGAGATTGCCAAAAACGTTCAGAAAATTGAACTGACACCCGAGTAGCAAGTTTCTCTTTCTGGTTTGCACGAAATACGTATCTTGCCCGAAAAAGAAATAATATCGACATGAATAGACTGTTTTACCTTGCGCTGCTCTTTGTAATTTTTACGGCTTGCACGAATCAGAAAAAAGAAAACCTTCGGATAAAAGCATTGCCTGTTGATGCTATATTGGTTGGCAATGTACTGGAAGGGCCATCGGTACTAAACGACCCCAACCGCTTTGTATGGGGTGCCAGTGTGGTTAAAGGCGACGATGGCCGGTATCACATGCTTTATTCTACCTGGGAATGTGGCGATACGATCCCGGTATTCAGTAATTCGTGGTTGTTGCACTCAAAAATCGCTTATGCTGTTTCCGACTTCCCTGATCATGATTTCAAATTTCAGAAAATTGTATTGAAAGGCCGGGCAATTGAAGGTGACTCCAGCGCGTGGGATGCACAAACGGTACATAATCCACATGTCAAAAAATTTAACGGAAAATATTATCTCTATTATGTCGGATCAAAAGATCCCGGGCTGCAAGCCAAAGGTTCTCCCGGCGAAAATCTTGACCGGCGCAACCGTGTTCAGCAAAACCAGTGTATCGGAGTGATTGAATTTGCTTCGTTTGAAGACCTGGTAAACGGTAATTTCACCCGCCCCAACCAGCCACTGCTTTCGCCACGCACCCGGGTAAAACCCAATAACATTGTAAATCCTTCGCCCGAGGGTACAGAAGCCAAACCAGACAATATCATTGTTGTAAATCCATCGGTAGTCCAACGTCCTTCAGACGGAAAATACCTCTTATATTTTAAGGGGAATATTTACGAACCCAATTGGAAAGGTGTGCACGGCGTAGCTCTCTCCGACTCTCCTGCAGGCCCGTTTAAGGCCACCGACCAGTTTGTTTTTGATGTAAGAAACGAAGACGGAACATTTGCCAGTGGTGAAGACCCTTATGTTTGGTATTATTCAAAAAATAAAAAATTCTATTCAGTACTGAAAGATTTTACCGGGCGAATAACTTCGGGGAAACCCGGCCTGGCTATTCTTGAGTCGGAAGACGGCATTAGCTGGATGAAACTCGAAGATTCGTTTTTTATGAAAAAACAAGTGGTACTTGCAGGTGGTGACACCCTGAAAGTAAGCAATCTGGAACGTCCGCAGCTGCTGACAAATGAAGCGGGAGATCCGGTCGTTTTATTTGCGGCCTGTTCAATTGATGCTGTGGGCCGTAAAACTGATGGAAGCACCTTTAACGTACATATTCCTTTGCGTTTGGAATAAAACCCTAAGCCTAAAGCCATAAAGACGAAAAGAAATAAACTGCCCGTTTTCATCAACTAAAATTTATCTAAAAAGAGCATACCAGAAATCAAAAATTGAACGTTTAAAACCTGAATTCCTCCCAAATTGCCTAACTTTATTGTTCATTAAAAAAGTGCAAACAAGTACCAGATTCAGTTAAATGGAAACCAAAGGGAAACGGAAAATCAGAAAATATATTTTTGCAGGTATTTTGGCCGCTGTTGTTTTATTTATTATTGTTTTTCTGGCATTTTCACCAGTCATAACACGTAATTATTTAAACAAACACGGCAAAGAACTTACCGGACGCAAACTCTCGATCAATAAAATCGGGATCAATTATTTTACGGCAACGGTACTGGTAACAAAGGCCAAAATGTATGAAGAAAACGATACCGACGTTTTTTTCAGCCTGGATTCATTAATGCTCAATCTGAAACCGCTGCGGCTGTTTAAAAGTGAAGTAAATGTGCAAGCGTTTAAAATAGTAAAACCGCGGGTACAAATTACGCAAACTGACACCCTTTTTAATTTTGATGATCTTGTTGCCTTTTATTCTTCAGAAGACAGCGCTTCAACCGATACGGGTTCCATGTCGTACACGTTCGATTTGAATAATCTGGAAATTAATGACGGACAACTGGCATACACCGACGGGGAAATAGATAATACGATCAACATAAACGATATTTCGTTTTTAATCCCGCACCTTTTCCTGGGTGAAAAACAGGATAGTAAAGCTGATATCGCTTTTGATCTGGGCTCGGGAGGCAGCTTTACCAGTAATTTCGATTACAATGTTAAAACAGGTACATTTTCAGGAAATGCCAATCTTTCCAAACTCGAAATTGCGATCCTTTTACCTTACGTTCAGCAAAACATTCGTTTCGGGAGCATGGACGGAAAGCTTTCTGCTGATGTTCAATTCAGCGGATTGCAAGATAACCTGGACGAATTTACCATATCGGGAAATGCCCGTATCAACAGTGTTTCGATTACCGACGATAAAGGCAGAAAAGTTTTAGGGGTTACCGAAGCCAAAACACTGCTTTCGGAAATGAAACCGCTAAAATACCAGGCCCAAATCAGTAATATTACAATTGATCAGCCATACATGTATCTGGAATTAGCTGATTCACTGTTCAATTTTGAAAAACTAATGGTTGAATCTACGGCTGAACCAAGCGAAGAAACAGACGAAAAAGCAACAACATACAAAGTTCTGATCGATAGTTTTCAGGTGATGAACGGTTGGATCGATTTTAGCGACATGCGCTTTCTTGAACCGTTTAATTACGAGCTTTCGAAGATTACCATGAACACCCAAAACCTATCGCTTGATACCGATTGGCTTACTTTAAACGCCAATATGCTGCTTAACAAACGGGGCAAACTGGAAGCAAAACTGGGTGTAAATCCGTATGATCCCCTGGCAAAAATTGACCTGGAATACGTTTTATCTGACTTTCAGCTACCCGATATCAACATTTACTCGAAACATTATACCGGACTTCCGATCTTGTTTGGAGACATGTATTATGTAGGAAAAACAACCATTAACAACCGGCAGCTTAAAAGTGAAAATAACCTGGTTATCCGGGATGTGGAACTAGGGCGAAAAAACGGTGGTTTGTATGATGTTCCGCTAAAACTGGCCATGTTTATTTTGAAAGATATAAACGGCGACGTGAAACTTGACATACCTGTAAGCGGTGATTTATCTGATCCCCGGACAAACATAAGTAAAATAGTCTGGAATACTTTCAAGCAGTTTATGGTGAAAATTGTTGCCTCTCCGTTTAAAGCGCTGGGAAATCTTTTGGGTGCTAAACCCGACGAACTGGAAGAGATCACATTTGTTTACAATGACGGCTCACTGACAGGAAAACAGCGGCGCGGGCTCGACCTATTGCTTAAACTGGAAGAGATGAAACCCGAAATGCAGATTGACATGCAATACCTGAACGACCGTAAGCTGGAAAGAGCCGATGCAGCACAGGAAATAATGCAGGAGCAATACCGTAATGAACATCAGAATGAACCCAAAATGCACCGGAAAGAATACGAAGCTTTCCTCGCAGAGAAAAGCGGGGCCGATTCGTTGCTGATCCAGGATTACGAGTTGATGCTTGCGCCCAAAGAGCAAGTTGACAGTCTGGTTTTGGCACGCGAGAACCTTCGTGTCAGCTTGGTAAAAGATTACCTGATTGCTGAAAATGATTCAACTACAATAAAAGTGAGGGGATACAATCCGGAGGAAGTGCTCAATATTGGCAGTCGTCCACGGTTTCTGATAAAGTATCTGTTAAAAGAAGAAATGGAGTAGTCAACCGACTTCGGAAACTAAGTGCGGGGCGGCCAAAATAAAGGCAGATATCTCTCCTCAACAGGGGAAAAAAGCGGAACCCTGCGGCAAAGCCGAGGGAAATTATTGAGGTTTCAAATCACTTAAAGGACAATCTCGAAGCGGGCACGTATTCCAAACTGCGGAGCGCCGATCACCGACTTTGGCTGCACCCGCCACAAAGCTTCAATCCGGGCCATGCTCAGGATGTTTTCAATTCCGGCACCCAATTCAATGTAAGGTTTTTCCATGTTGTGAACCGGAACAGGGAAACTTACTACCTGCTGGTGTTTGTCGTTCACCGAACCAACCAATAGTTTGGCAGAGAACACTTCCCGGAAATTCGCCCTTTTCAGTACCGGCACTCTCCGGAAGAAAAACCCGTTTAAGTGATACTCCAGGTAAGCATGAAAATATTTATCGTGGACAAATTCCAGGTAATTCATCAGGTTAAAGTCGTAACTATACAAACCGTATGTTTCGTTTCCTCTCGGAATATCCAGCATTGTATAAGGTAGTTTTCCAAGCCAGGCACCGGCTTCCAACGCATAATCGAAACGGGCCATCCCCATGTAAACTTCCTGCGCCATGGTAGTTGCCACCCGGCCGTAATACGAGGTATTGTTGTTGTAATAAACCCGGCCGGCACCCACTGTAAAGTGAATAATCGGGTAATCAGTCCCCATGTACAAGCGCAAAAATCCTTTGTCAACCACCTTTTCTTCGCGCGAAAAACGGGTATCTAAACTAATCTCTGTAGCAGCAACTGATGCCAGCGGATCTCCGTTTCTCAAGAAAGGATAAAACTCGGGCGAATAATGTTTGGTCTGGCTAAGAACCAATTTATTCATTAATCCCGGATACCATTCATGTTCGTATTGCGCCGAAATCTTCTGCTCACGATACATCTCATCCAAAGGATCGTTTTTCAGCAATTGCGAAACCAGGTTATTTTCGGTGGCAGTAAAAGCATTCTCGTAGAGGTAGAGTATCTTTTCGTTCTCGCCGTGGCGGATCATTTTATCATCGTACGAAAGCTTAAAAACCTGCCGGTAAATGGTTCTGAACTTATAACCGGCGCCCAGCATCCCCGAAATTTTTTGGTTGCGCGTACTATAACCCAAACCGCCCCAAAACATAAAATGCTTACTGATTTCTTCACTTGTTCTGGCCCCAAAAAAGAATTTACTTCCTTCCACTTTGTTGGTATTGTAAAAACTGGTGAAAGGGCCTATTTCAAACTTACCAAGATCGTAATAGCTGGTTACCGACATACGGGCCAGGTTATTTACCGTGTTCACCTGCCGGATCTCGCTGATTGAATCAATGGCCTGACCAAGAAGGATTTGTGATTGAGAAAGCGGCTCCAACCGGTTCATTCTCCAGTAAGCAGAATCTCTATCAAGCGCCTCCGGAAGTTTTATGGTTTCGTATTTTGCTTTGGGTGTATTTAGTTTTATCTCACCCGGAGGATTGATGGTCACCTCATCAATGGTTGCGGTTTGCGTGTAAAAAAGCGAGAGGCGTTTTGCATCCGGATTTCGTGTTTCAAACGGAACATAATCAAACAAAGCGTCAATCTGGTTTCGCTTGTAAAACGGGGTTGAATCATTTACAAAATAATAATCGCTGTTCAGATGTAATTTCCGCAGAAAATTTATTCCGCTTGTTGTTGAAAGATCACCATCAATTTCTACAATGGAATAGTATTTATTTTCGGTTATAAAATGGCCTTTAAATGTATTCTCTCCGGTGCGGCGCGGCTGAAAATGTACGCGGTAATGCATTACCCCATCCACCAAAACGCTGTCGGCCAGAAAATATTTGTAAAAATACCAACCATTATTCGACAGCGGGCTTACAAAATTCTGGTCGAAAAGCGGAATATGATTATCGTAGAAATTCACTTCCATATCCAGTGCGCTGGTGTATCCCGATATTTCAAGGTCGTTTAGTACCCCCACCCCATTGGTCCGGTCGGCAAGCACTGTCGATTTCATCTTTGACGGATCTTTCTGAATTTCGTTAAAAACCAGTTGTTCAGAAAAATATAGCGGAAGGAAATGTGTGCTGTCCTCTCCCGTCTTTAACAAATCGGGGTTATTACGAAATGCCCTTGAATTACGCAGTTTATCGCCAATGTTATTTATTTGGTATTCCCACTGTGTATATTTTTTGTATGAAAACTTGCTGTATTGATCAGGGTTATTTGCCTTTTTCCGGGCCATAATGTGCTCAAAAAGATCGCGCATCGGGCCTTCATCAGGCTGAACTTCCACTTCCTGAATATCAAAAACCTCTTCGTTCATGGTAATTGCCATAAAACTCATGTCTTCTCGCGGAATCATTTTATTTATGGCAATGTACCCGATGGCAGAAAATGCGAGGGTATCGTTAATCCCCGGGAAAGGAATTTTAAAGCGTCCCAATGTATCGGTTGTTGTCCCGATTGTTGAGTGTTTGATTATAATATTTACAAAGGGTATCGGCTCGCCGGTATGATAGTCGCTTACTACACCCGTTAAGAGTTTTTGTTGCCCGCCCGCCATGGTGGCAAACAACATAAACAGCAAAAAAGATATTGTTGTAATACGTAATCTTAAACCAAACAATAAAGTTTGTAATGGCATGTAATTGTTCTCTGATTCTGACTTTTCCATTCCTTTCTCAGTGAAAGAAACCGCCCCCAAAGGTGTACAAAAAAATAATATGTTTTGTACGCCTTCACTCTTTTTTCAATAGGTAAAACAAAAGGCTAATAGAAAACCTGCAAAACAAGCAATAACACCCAAATTATCAACCCCTTACAAGCCAATCCGCTTTATTCCATCCAGAATTTATTCTTTTTATGAATACCCTTTGCCCAGTAAACAAAAGGAGTGTCGGCAGCGGCTACTACCCATTTCAGTACATAAGTGGTGATAAAAATCTCGAACAATACCATCCCCTCGTAAACTCCCCAAAAGGCAATAAGCACAAAAACAGAGCTGTCGATCAGCTGGGAAATCATAGTACTCAGGTTATTCCGTATCCACAACTGGTTATCTTTCGAGAAACGGTTCTTCCAAAAATGGAAGGCCCACACATCATGTCTTTGCGAAAGCAGATAAGCAGCCAAACTGGCAATGGCAATGCGGGGCATTAAACTAAAAATAGTGCTGGTTGCTTCGTGGGCCACAATGGCAAAATCGTCGCCTGCAAACGGAAGAAACCGCAAAGCAAGGTTCATCAATAATGTCATGGAAATAAGGCTGAAGAAACCGATCCACACCGCCTTTTTGGCTTCTTCTTTACCATAATTTTCCGATAAAATATCGGTTACCAGGAAAGAAGTTGCGTAAACAATGTTTCCAAGTGTAGCTACCAAACCAAACAGTTTTACGGTTTGAATAACTTGTATATTGGCAACAATTACCGAAATAGGAATCCACATAATCAGGCCCCATTTTCCAAACAGGCGGTAAGCTAAAATAATTAGTAAAAAGTTGGCCAGCAGCATAACCAGCCAGAGTAATTCGTTTTGCATTTTTTTCTTTTTTTTGTTCGCAGGGTAATGCCACCTGCGAAAAGTTCAACATCTAATTTTCGGGCTGCAAATGTATTAAAAAAGGCAAAAGTAAAAAGGGTAAAGG
Source organism: Draconibacterium sp. (assembly GCA_047975435.1). Classification (GTDB taxonomy): domain Bacteria; phylum Bacteroidota; class Bacteroidia; order Bacteroidales; family Prolixibacteraceae; genus Draconibacterium. The sequence goes on from JBKEDN010000321.1 coordinate 16,770, forward strand.
CAAAAGTAGTATGCCTTAACAATTTATAAGATCTGAACCTTTTTAAAAACTCCAAGTACCCGTTCATCAACATTACCAAACAGCGAAACCCCGCCGGCACCGTTCGACATTGCGTAACGAATACCTTTTTCAAGCTCTTCATCCGACTTAAAATCGGGTAAAAACAAACCGGCAAATACGGGAAATTTTCCGCACAAAAAATGATTGCCTTCCTCTACTGCATCACCGATCCATTGTACCGGCTCGCGGTAAAAACCGTGGTAAATCATGGGGCAAACACCATCCAGGTTCCAGTTTGTCCAGTCCTGGCGAACAATACGACGTGCAATTTCGGGTGTTGGAAAAACTGCTGCAGTAATTGGTTTTTTGTATGAATGTGCCAAATCAGCCAAATGATTTACAATGCCGGTAACCTGTTTATACCGAAAAGTTCTCCACGACGGACTCTGATCAGGAAATTCGAGTTCAAGTGGATCAGTGCCATATTCTTCCTTATATTTTGAACGGCAGGTGTCGCAATAACAAAAATCGTATTCGGGTAACTCTTTGCTTTGATCAATACCGTATTTACCCCACAGATTTACCGGCAAAATCACATCGCAATAGCGCACATAATCGAGGTGCAGGCCATCCACATAATCTTTCACCAAAATCTCGCGCGACCTTTGGGCCAGATACTCTAAGGTTTCGGCTTTCGACGGGCATAGCCAGCGGTAATAGCCAACATACGGCGGATCAGTTGCACATGATTTTCTGCTACGGTTAACGGCATACCATTCGGGATGATTTTCCAGCAACTCTTTCTCTCCGCGGTTCAAGGTCCACATCCAGCGGTGTGCTTCCAAGCCTGCTTTTTTGGCTATCCGGAAATGGCGTTCACTGTCGCTTTCAAAAAACATCCCTCTTATACCGGCCTCGTAAAAGCTTTCATACTTTTTTTGGAGCTCCTCATCCGATTGATTCCGATTTGGATTTTCCCAAACCCAATGCCGGGGTTTCCGTGATTTTTCGTTGTTATTTGCGCTGGCAGAACCGCTTCCGAGAATGGTAATTCCAATTCCACCCAACACCGAAGATTTGATAAATTCCCGTTTATTCATTGCGCCTTATTTTGTTTGTATTGAAACCAGACTACTGCTGTTAAGTAAAATTACACAACCATCTGAAGCAGATAGTTTTACTTCAAAATTATCAGACGAAGCCGTCATTTCCAACTTAAATGTAAGGTCTTTTTCTACACCCGAATCTGTCAATTGGAGTTCGTTGAACGAACTTGCAAATCTTTTATTCTCGCGTTTAAACTCCTGCTGTTTGTAATAAACCTGCCAAAGATGCCGAACCAATAGCTCTTCCTCCGGAACCTGAAAAACGGTGTCATCACTTCCGGGTTGTTTTTCTGAGAACCGGACAAAACCCCATCGCTCGGGGAAATGCATATTAATTACTCCCTGCGGGCTCCAAACCCAATTGTTTTCGGGAATATTTTTCCCACTTGTTTCGTCCTTACGTTTTATGTATTTGCCATCAAGCACTGTGGTTTGCCATTCTACCCGCGAGAAATTCATTTTCCAGGTATCGTCGTTTTGGGGCTGCAAGTATTTCCCGTTTACGGAAAGAGCAGAAAAAGGAATTTTGACCTCAATACACCATTTCTGATCCTTATCTGACGGGTTGTTCAGCGTTCCGTCTATAAAAACAGCACTTTCAAAACCAACCGCATCCCAGTCAATATCCGGTCTTCCCCCATTTCGGTAGGGTTTATCCAGAAACAAATCGAACAGAATATTCCGGGCGTTTAATTCAAATTCAAAATAATTATAACAATCCCGGTCGGGATCGATAAAAATCTCGATGTCATTTTCATGAAAAACCACCATGTCGTTCCGGTCGTAATATGCCCATACATCCGGCTCCTCCAGCTCAAACCAGAAGTAAATATTTTGTGCATCCCATAACATTTTAAAACGGGTTTTGTAGGTAGGACGCGGCTTTAGATCACCTTCAATATCCTCAAAATACTCCGACCATTGTGCTTTTTCCCAGGCTTTTTCTTTCGCTCTACCGTCAACATTTACCTTATCTACCGTTTGGTAAACAACATAATTCCTGACCGGAGTAAACAGATTTTCAAATCCCGCGAAACTCTGTGCTCCCGTAATATTCGGTAAGCCCAAAATGCAGAACAACCCGATGGCCAATAACTTCCTATTCATTTTACTATTTAAGTGTTATCCACAAAAATATTAAAAAGAAACTGCTTATCCCTTTTAGTCAAGTAAAGATTTATCTTTGATACATGAACGAGATTGAGAAATATCCAAGAGATTTTCAGGAGTTTATCACGCAGTTCAAATGCGAGGCTGACTGTTGG
>JBKEDN010000326.1:0-18997 GCA_047975435.1 Draconibacterium sp.
TGGCCTGAAAATCAAAAATCGTTAGGCTTTTAAATTGTTGCTCCATATTATTATTGTTAGATTCCCCCAATTTACTGATTTTTTAGTTATTGACAAAATGCCTAATTCAATAAAATTAAATACAATTCACTATTGAATCTGGTATTATTTCGGTTGAGTTGAAGATGGTTTTTTGTATAAAAATAGTATGAAAACAGACTTGTTATTCCTCAATAAGTGCTGTTACTTTTGTTTTTATTTTTTCGAAATCGGTTTCATTAAATCCAATTGATGAAAGTGCGATGTTACCGTTTTTATCGATAATAAAATTGCGCGGAATATTTTGTTTGGCATAAATGGCAAATACTTCGCGTTTCGGATCGGGATAAAATGGCATGGTAAATCCCTGCTCGCTTTTGAATTTATTTACTTCTTCCCACGAGTGTTCGCGCCCGAGGATGATCAGTGCAAAATCATCGTTATCCACGTATTTATCGTAAACTTCTTTTTGCAGGTGTGGAAGTTCTTTGCGGCAGGGTGGGCACCAGGTGGCAAAAAAATTAATCCACACCACTTTGCCTTTTAAATCGGAAAGTTTCATGCTTTTACCCGGGGCAGTCTCAAAGGTAAAATCGGGAGCTGCTTGCCCTTCTTTGGCCAGTGTGAACTCGTCCTGCGCAAAAACACTGGTTGTTAACAGAATAATAAGTAGTGCAGTAATTAGTTGTTTCATCGTTTATTGGGTGTGTTAGTCATAGCATCACTTTAAGCGATACTATGACTTTTTACAATTTATTTTTTCAGAAATTCAAGCACTGCGTTTTCAATGCGTGCCTCAATTTTCGAGGTGTCCGATTTCACAAATTTATCGCCGGTAATACTTTCGTAAAGTTCGATGTAGCGGTCGGAAACCTGGCTTACAAAATCATCCGGAATTTCGGGAAGCACATCGCCTGTGCGGCCCTGGAAATTGTTTTCCATCAGCCATTCGCGCACAAATTCTTTCGACAGCTGCTTTTGGTTTTCGCCTTTGTCGAAACGTTCCTGGTAACCGTCGGCATAAAAATAACGCGACGAATCGGGTGTGTGGATTTCGTCGATCAGGTAAATCTGACCATCTTTTTTCCCAAATTCGTATTTAGTATCAACGAGGATAAGACCCATTTCTTTGGCAATTTTGCTGCCCCGTTTAAACAGCGCCAGCGAAATGCGTTCCAGTTCCTTGTAATCTTCTTCCGAAACCAGCCCTTGTTTTATAATTTCTTCGCGCGAAATATTTTCGTCGTGCGCACCTTGCTCAGCTTTGGTAGTGGGTGTTAGCAGTGGCTCCGGAAATGCCTGGTGTTCTTTCAAGCCTTCGGGCAGCGGAACGCCGCAAATATCGCGACCGCCGTTTTTATACAATCTCCACGAACTGCCGGTCAGGTAGCCGCGAACGATCATCTCAACCGGAAAGGTTTCGCAGAAATGCCCCACGGTTACATTCGGATCGGGAGTTGCAATTTTCCAGTTTGGAACAATGTCGGCGGTGGCATCGAGAAACTTCTCGGCAATCTGGTTCAGTACCTGTCCTTTGTAGGGGATTCCTTTTGGAAGCACCACGTCGAAAGCCGAAATGCGGTCGGAAACCACCATCACCAGAAACTCGTCGTTGATGTTATAAACGTCGCGGACTTTGCCTTTATAATGGCTTTTCTGCACCGGAAAGTTGAATGCTGTTTTTGTTAATGCGTTACCCATTTTATTGTTTTTAATATGATTGTTAATATTCTTTTATTTCTTCCATATTCGAGTTATATGTATGCTCTTTTAAATATGAAATCCATTTCGACAAGATTACAATTTGCTTTGCATTGTTGTTCTTTAATTCAATAAATAATCTCCTCAGGGAAGAATTATTTCTACTTGTTTGTCTTTTGGTAATCTTTTTCAATGCTTCCAATTCTCCCGGTAATCCAAAATTTTCGATATTTAACCCGGTTTCTTCTACCGAATCCAAAATGAACTTTTCAATGGCAGGGTAGATTTGTATAATATAATGGTGCTTATCCGGATGTTTAAATAAGTATAAATTTTCTTTTTGTATAACAGGTTGAAAGGATTCCATATATTTTATCGAACGTTTGTCTTTATCAATAATACCCAGTGCAAAAGCATCATTTAAGCGTGGGCTTTGCATCGTTCGTGAAACTTCATTGCAACTTTTTTGATGATTGAAACTGTTAAACGAATTTGTAATGGTTTCAACAAGGTTAGTGTCAGCATAACATTCCGGAATAATGGCATAATTTACCTTCATTTCAAAAATGTTTCGTAATTGGTAAATAAATCAATGCCATAACCATAAATATCATCAAGATCTTCTTTTGTGAGCTTGTTGACAATAGTTTCCCCATTTTTATAATCAACCATAAAAATTGATAATTCGTCGATTGCATTTTCAAGAAAATCATTTAAAACGTAGGGGCTGTGTGTTGAGAGTATAAACTGGTTTGATGTTGAATCAATTATTTCATGTGTAATATGGCTTATGTAGGCAGGGAAGGCGTGTGCTTCCGGTTCCTCAAAAACCAAAACAGAATTTTTGTTTGATGCGATTGCAGTTTTGTGAAATATTATTCGCTGTAGCGTCTCGGCAATTGATGAATAAGGGATAAGAAAAATTTCACCATTCTGAGGCGGTTTGGTTATTTTTAATTCCTGACTTGCTCTGTCAAAAACCAATTCTAGATTATATTCTTTAAAAAGATTTTTAATTTCTTCTTTTATTGTTGTGTTGTTTTCAATAACCTGAATCAGGTTTGTCCCGTTTGGCGGAACTAAATAGGCAAGATGTAAATTTTGTAATTTTATGTTTTTTGTGAAGTTGTAATACTTAAGATTTACCCATTTATTCGATTGTTTTTCTCTTGGTAACTTTCTGAATGGGGTAATTCCTTTCAAATTCAATCCGAGATCGAAATCAAAAAACAAATGAGAATCGGATTCCAGATTATTGATAACAACTTCTAAAAAATCAATTTCAAGTTTTTCAACAGCACCTGAAACCGGATCTGTAAATTCCGGATTTTTTTTAATAGTACAATTTCCAATGTTTGTAGTTACCTCAATTTTTATGTTGGAATTTCCATCGAAAAAAAGCTCATTTTGATGCTCAATCTGAATCAGTGATGAAAGTTTTTTATTTTTGTTCAATTCCAAATAAGGGAGACTAAACAACCCAAGCGCTTCTAAAATATTCGATTTTCCAACATTGGGTTTTCCAATAAAAAGGTTGATGCGACTAAGCCCGTACAGTTTTAGCTTTTTAATTGATTTAAAATTGGAGATACTTATATGGTCAATGAAATTTTCCATATTTCAAATATATATAATTTCATCTGTTTATAATTGTTCGTTTTTAAGGTAACTCTTTAAATCATCAGCCAGGGAAATAAAGAAATTACTTATTCTTCTTATTTCATTCTGCCCTTCACCTCTGCCTTTGCTTTCTCTCTTTCCTCCTGATGTTTGTCGTAGGCATCTACAATATCGCGTACCAACCGGTGGCGTACAATGTCTTTTTTGTCGAAATATATGGTTGAAATGCTGTCGATATTTTTCAGGATTTTCAGCGCCTGAATCAAACCCGAATGACTTTTTCGTGGCAGGTCGATCTGCGTAATGTCGCCCGTGATGATGAATTTGGCGTTCAGCCCCATCCGGGTGAGGAACATTTTAAGCTGGTTTACCGTGGTGTTTTGCGCCTCGTCGAGTATTACGTAGGCATTGCTGAGCGTACGGCCACGCATAAAGGCCAGCGGTGCAATTTGTATGGTGCCGTCTTTTAAAAATTCCTCCAGTTTTTTGGGTGGGATCATATCCTGCAATGCATCGTAAAGCGGTTGTAAATACGGATCGATTTTTTCCTTGAGGTCGCCCGGAAGAAAGCCCAGGTTTTCGCCCGCTTCAACGGCAGGACGGCTAAGAATAATTTTGCGGATCTCCTTGTTTTTAAGTGCCCGCACAGCCAGAGCTATCGCAGTGTAGGTTTTTCCGGTTCCGGCCGGGCCAATGGCAAAAATCAGGTCGTTTTTCACCGATTCATCCAACAGCTTGCGCTGGTTGGGTGTGCGCGCCCTTACCGGTTTCCCGCTGTTCCCAAAAACAATAATATCGGGTTCGCCGCCGCCGTTTTCTTCCATTGACGAAACGCCGCTTTGCATCAGTTCAAGAATAATTTCTTCGGTAAGAATATTGTATTGAAAATAATGATCGAGAATAAGCGCAAACTTCTTTTCAAATGTTTTTATTTCCTTGGGCTCACCCTGAACAAAAAGGGCATTCCCGCGGGCTACAATATTTATCTTGGGAAAGAGTTTTTTTATCAGTTCGATTTTCGCGTTATTAATCCCGAAAAACTCCAGCTGATCAATGCCTTCCAATAAAATTTGCTTGTCCAATATTTAATTTTAAATGATGTAAGTTGGGCAAATTTACTAAAATATATTTCCAATACCATCATTCCATCGAATGATGATTTAGTTTAAAAAAGGGGGTAAAACTGAAAGCATTGAATTGGGGCAAAAATGATTTGCCGAGTGTTTATTTCGAGAACATTTTTACAATCCACAGAATAAGGTAAAGGCCAATACCTGCACCAAAGAAAAGGGCAGCAACAACAAATGCAATTCGAATTATTTTCACATCCCAGCCCAATTTTTCGCTTAGCCATCCTGATACACCTAAAATCATAATTTTTATCTTTTTTGTTTAAGTCCACAATATATATAATTCTTTGTGAAAATGACCGGGTGTATTGGCGAATTATCTGTTCCGTAGTTCGGTTTCTTGATCACTTTTGCGAATTCTGCTCAAACTAATTATATACGATTTTTCTGCTTGTTTACCCCGCCCTAAAGGGAGCAATCAGAAAAATCTACCTGTACCCTTCAGGGATTTAAGGGAAAAACAGTTAGATTTTTCGTTGTGTTCTTGGTGACTTAGTGGTTCTTCCAAGAATTTCACTGCATATTAATCGATAGGAAATCGATCAATATTTTTCAACTATTTCGTGTAAAAATAAATGAATCAAGCCGGTGGTAATTATTTTTTAGCGGGCAAAAGTTGTCAGTAGCCACTGATTTTTGAACCTTTTTGATTTGGCGTGTATGCACTTCAAACATTTATTGTATGAAACAACACGGACTTATCCGCTATTCAGGAATCGGAATTTTTCTATTTGCACTGGCGCTTTATACCCTCACTCTCGAACCCACCACCAGTTTTTGGGATTGCAGCGAGTTCATCCTTTCGGCCAATAAACTGGAGGTAAATCACCCGGCAGGGGCACCGCTTTTTATGCTTATCGGGCGCTTGTTTACCTTTCTTTCGTTTGGCAATCCCGAAAAAATTGCCTGGACAATTAATTTCTCTTCGGGCCTGTTTAGCGCGCTTACCGTTTTCTTTTTGTTTCATGTAAGTGTAAAACTGCTACAAAAAATCAGCACCAATATTTTACTCATTACCGGCAGTGCCGCACTCGGAGCGCTGGCTTTTGCCGTCAGTGATTCGTTCTGGTTTTCGGCAGTTGAAGGCGAAGTTTATGCACTTTCCATGTTTTTTATGATCCTGTCGTTTTGGTCCGTTTTAAAATGGGAAGAGAACTTCGGAACACCGGACAACGAAAAATGGATTCTGTTCCTGGCGCTGATTACCGGGCTGGGTATTGGTGTTCATTTGCTGAATTTGCTGGTTTTGCCTTCGGTGGTCATGATCATCGGGTTTAAAATGAAAACTTACTCGCCACTGCGGATGCTTTTGTTTTTTGCCACCGGAGTAGCCGTGTTGCTTGCCATATTGTATGTGCTTACCCCGCTGGTGATGCGTACGCTGGCACAATTCGATTTTGTTTTTGTCAATCGCTTTGGTATGCCTTTGCACTCAGGTGCATTGGCTGGAATTCTGGCCATCATCGTCCTGTTTGTTTTTCTGCTCCGTTATTTCAGAAAGCACAATAAAAAAGTGGCTGAACTCGCAACGCTCTCGGTGGCACTGGTGCTGATCGGATTTTCGGTTTATGCGGCAAATATTATTCGTTCGTCGGCCAATCCACCGGTAAATTTTGGGCGGCCTAACAACATTTATTCGCTCATCAATTACCTCAACCGCGAGCAATATCCCAAGCGGCCTTTGCTTTACGGGCAAAACTACAATTCGCCCATCACCGGTTCGGAAGAGCGGCTATCGAAAGATTTTTTGGAAGGCGAATACCGCGATATCAAACTGGCGCCCAACTACGAATACGATGAAAAGACCTGCACCTGGTTTCCGCGCATGTCGAGCCGCGAGCAAAACCATATTAATGCCTACAACAACTGGGTAAATATGAAAGGAAAACGTGTGGCGGTGCGGCAGGCAAGTGGGCGTGAAACAATTGTGGTTCCCACTTTTGCCGATAACCTGAAGTATTTTATGAACTACCAGTTTGGCTACCAGTTTGGGCGTTATTTTATGTGGAATTTTGTGGGCCGCCAAAACGACCGGCAGGGCAGGGGCGATATGCTTGAAGGCAACTGGCTGTCAGGAATCCCTTTTATTGACAAGGCACGATTGGGACCGCAAAATGTGCTGCCCGACTGGCTGGGGAAAAATAGAGCGCGGAACACCTATTTTTTTCTTCCGCTTTTACTTGGACTTGCCGGCGCCAGGTTTCACTTAAAAAAACACCGGCCTACTTTTTTTGTCGTGCTGGCTTTGTTTGTTATGGGCGGCCTCGGACTAACGGTTTATATCAATGAAATTCCGGTTACCCCGCGCGAACGCGACTATGTTTTTGTGGTGGCTTTTCTGGCTTTTACCATTTGGATGGGCTACGGTGCTTTTGCCATTTTGCTGAAAATTAGCCAGCTACTGAAATCAAACAAAGCGGTGTTTCCTGCATTTGTGGTGTTGTTGCTGGCGGTTCCGGGATTAATGCTGTGGCAGAATTTCGATGACCACAACCGCGCCGGGCGTACGACTGCCCGCGACCTGGCCATGAACATCCTGGAGTCGTGCCCACCCAATGCCATTCTGGTTTCCAGCGGCGACAACGACACTTATCCGCTTTTGTACTGCCAGGAAGTTGAGAACTTTCGTACCGATGTGCGCCTTGTTATTTCCCCTTTTCTGGCAGCCAACTGGTTTATCGACGGGCTGCGGAAACCAAAGTACAATGATTCAGGCCTGAAAATGACGCTGCCGCAGCAGAAATACGACCGGGGCGAACTGGATTTTGTGCCGGTAATCGAACGGCTGAAGCGAGACACTTCGTGGCAGGAAGCTTTAAATTTTCTGAAAACAGACAACGAACAGGCTAAAGTGCGCCTGAATTCGGGCGATAAAGTCAACTTTCTGCCGCTAAAAGAAATGTCGTTTAAGGTGACAGTTGACGGTCGTGATGGGGAAATCGATGTTTCGTTGAAAGACAAGGATTTCCTTTATAAAAATGAGCTGGTGATGTGGGATATTATTAGCTCGAATGCCACGGAACGCCCCGTTTGTTTTGTGTCGAAAGCGGAAGCACAGAAATACGGGCTCGACCGGAACCTGGAATGCGAAGGTTTTGCCTACCGTCTGGTGCCGGAGCAAAGTAAACGCAGCGATATGTTGTCGATTGGCAATTGCGAGCCCGAAAAACTTTACACACGCTTAATGAATGATTACCGCTTTGGCAACCTTGCCGACCCGGCTGTTTATGTGGATTGGAATGTGGTGCTGAATGTAAATATGTTTCGCATAAGGAATGTATTTAATGAAGTGGCTGCCCTGTTGCTGCAAAAAGGCGAAAAGCAAAAGGCTGCCGATTTATTAGCGAAAAGTACGGAGGTGCTGCCGCTTACAAAAATTCCGTATGATGTGTTCAGTTTGCAACAAACACAGCTGATGGTGGAAGCCGGCCTGACCGAAGCAGCGCAGGAGCAGTTTGCCTACCTTGAAAGTGAAATTCTGAGTTCGCTCGAATATTTTACCTCTATTCCCGATGGGTTACAAAAAGGCTTGAATGGAGATATCAGCAACCAACTTTATTACCTGAATAATTTAGTGATGATTGCCGCAAAAATGGGTGATAAGGATAAGGCAGAAGAACTGAAGAAACTACTGGAAGAATTTGCAGGATGATCATGTTCTCTGAAACAAAAACAATTCTTTACAAATGAAGCGAGCATGAGAACGATTTTTCACACAAAGGCAAATAATAAAAATCATGCGAGTTCCAACTTATACCTTTAATAACAAACAGTTTTTAATAAGGTGAATAAGTATAAGCGAAAGGCAATCAGGGGAATAAATAAGGTTCTCAACGCTCAAAAAAATAGCAAATCGTGTTCGCGTTCTTTGCGAATAACTTTGCGTACTTAGCGGTTAAAACAACTTTAAGAAAGTCTCTTTTTACAGATCTAATTATTTTCAGGATTTTACATTCAAACAAGTATCTCCAAAAAACGGAAGCATTCCGGAAGTATCTACCCTCACCGGAACATTGTTTAAAGTAGTGTCGCTGCCGGGGAGCATAAACTGCCCGCTTTTGGGTTGAAAATTAACCACCGAAACCATTAAAAGCAAACTCGCAACAGCCACTTTTGCCGGTAAGTGCGACCACGAAAACAACCAAGCGAACATGCCCAGAAACGAATTCTGACTGGTTTTGTAGTTGCGGCTTTTTAGCAGGTATGCGTATTCGAGGCGCTGCCGAACAGCTGCATCGGGTTTCAAACCACGGGCATCGTGCGTAAACATCCGCTTTAATTCCTCTTCACCAAAAATCTGATTATTCATAGCTGTCCTGTTTTAGCGATTCGTTATTTGTTATTCTTTTCGACAGTTCGAGACGCGCATAATGCAGCCTCGATTTAATGGTCCCCACCGGAAGTTCCAGGATATCCGAAATCTCCTTCAGACTAAAATTTTCCTTGTATTTCAGGATCAGGATCGACCGCTGGTTGTCATCTAGAAGTTCGAGCTGGTTAAACACTTCGGCAATACGATTTTCCTTTTCGGCAGCATTTTCATGCAGGGCAGGGTGAGCAAACTGATCGGGGTTTTCTTCGGCCTGAACATGCTTGCGCACTTCGCGGCGGCGGTACTCGTTTTTGCACATATTGTGCGCCACCGAAAACACCCAGCCCGAAAATTTATGCGAGGGTTTATACAATTCGGGTTTTTGAATGATTTTCAGAAAAAGGTCCTGCAGAAAATCGTTGGCCAGCTCATTGTCGCTGCCCAACATGCGGTAAAAAAAGTAAAACAGCCGGCGGTGGTAGCGTTCATACAATTCAGAAAACGCCAGCCGGTCGCCGCTGGCAAGTGCTGTCATCAGTTGCTCATCGCTGTGTTTGCCGATATGTTTCTTGCTGAATATCACGGTTTTTTAAAAATAATAAAAACAAGCGAAGCAAAGGCGCCCAAAATTAAGACGGGCGCCAGCGTTATTCTTCTGAAACTGAAAATGGCGGTGTTAAACTCTCCCGGAATCTCTTTGGGACCCGTCATTAAAGCATATCCGGCAATAAAAATCACCAGAACTAAAGTGAGCGAAAAATATTTTTTACGGCTAAAAATTTCCATCTTTATCGATTGAAAACGAACATGTCTGCGATTTTATTTTCAGCATGTTCTTCTTATTTCGCCTAGATACACGCGAAAAACAAAAGGTTCAGTTTTTTCTGAAAATTTTTAAAATTATTGTTTTATGGATAGACGATTGGAAGCTTTTAAAGAGCTGCTGGATATTATGGACGAGTTGCGCGAGAAGTGTCCGTGGGATCGAAAACAAACCCTGGAATCGCTGCGGAAAAATACGATAGAGGAAACCTACGAACTTGCCGACGCCATTCTGAAAAACGATTTGCAGGAGATAAAAAAGGAGTTGGGCGATCTGATGCTTCATATTGTTTTTTACGCCAAAATAGGTTCTGAAAAAGGGGAGTTTGACATTGCCGATGTACTCGAAAATATCAATAAAAAACTGATTTACCGTCACCCGCATGTGTTTGGCGATGTTGATGTTGACGGCTCGGCCCGGAAAGTTGAAGAAAACTGGGAGGCTTTAAAACTAAAGGAAAAAGGTGGCAACAAACGTGTTTTGGAAGGAGTTCCAACAGCAATGCCGGCTTTGGTGAAAGCCAATCGTATTCAGGAAAAAGCCAGTGGTGTTGGTTTCGACTGGGAATACCGCGAACAGGTTTGGGACAAGGTACGGGAAGAGGTGAACGAACTCAGCCACGAAATAGACAAAGTTGACGAAGACAAAATAGAAGCTGAATTTGGCGATTTATTTTTCGCGATGGTGAACGCAGCCCGTTTGTACGGGGTTGATCCGGAAGCCGCACTCGAGCGTACCAACCTGAAATTCATTAAACGTTTTAATTACCTCGAAAGTAAAACACTGTTGCAAGGGAAAAGCCTGCACGATATGAGTCTCGCCGAAATGGATAAATACTGGGAAGAAGCGAAAAAGGAGGAGTGAGCAGTAAATAGTGATCAGTCGTAGTTTGTAGTAAACAGTGTTGAGTGGCCGGTTGCAGCTGACATTCGCCATTTAGGGCATTCAAAAATGATAAAAGTTCGATATGGTTTTATTCCACGGCTTTTGCTTCGTGATTTGGGAAAGATGATCATAATACAATCGTGGACCATTCCGGCGGAATGGAATGTTTATAGCAACAAGTGTTGTAAGGATATTCGACTCCGGCCGGAGTCGTACTTGCCAATCGCACATGTAGTTATAAACATTTGAACCCTCCGAATTCAATCGTCCTTAAAGAATTTCACCGGGTGACTTTGAGATGGTTCAAACTGTCACCCGGTGAATTTTTATAGTTTTTAGCATTTCTGCTTTCAGGCACTCTGCCCTTGAATCTTCAAAATATCCAATGTACAATTTTCAAAGTTGAATGTCTGCAATCAATTACAAATGTACCGTCACCCTGAATCTATTTCAGGGTCTATTTAATAATATGTTGTACCTCAATATCTCCCAGATGCTGAATCAAGTTCAGCATGACGCTCCAGGGTTGATTTTATCACTACACAGATATTCATAATTTTCAGTATTCAGTTTCTAAATGCTTATTGCTCGCAGCTCGTAGCTCTTTTTTTACAGCGTCACCCCGGTTTTAAAAATCGCTATTTCTTTAAATCCGGTTTTTTCATGGTTGAGCTGTTTGCCGCTGGCTACTTCAATTAAAAAGTCAATGAATTCTTCCAGCAATTCGTCCATTGTTTTTCCTTCCAGAAGCTGGCCGGCATTAAAGTCGATCCAGTTTTTCTTGTGCTTGTACAATTGAGAGTTGGTCGAAATTTTCATGGTGGGCACAAAACTGCCGAACGGTGTTCCGCGGCCGGTGGTGAACAGTACCATCTGGCAACCGCTAAATCCCAGTGCCGATGAGGCAACCAAATCGTTACCCGGTGCTGACAGCAGGTTCAAACCTTTTGTTTTTATGGGCTCGGCGTATTTCAAAACATCCATTACGGTTGCTGTTCCGCCTTTTTGTGTACAGCCCAGCGATTTATCTTCGAGTGTTGAAATACCGCCTTTTTTGTTTCCCGGCGATGGATTTTCATACACCGGCAAATTGTGTTTCAGGTAATAAGCCTTAAAATCGTTGATCAGGCTCACCGTTTTATCGAATACCTCCCGGTTTTGTGCACGCTCCATCAGCAAGGTTTCGGCGCCAAACATTTCGGGTACTTCAGTTAAAATAGTAGAGCCGCCTTGTGCCACCAGAAAATCAGAAAAAGCACCTACCAACGGATTGGCAGTAATTCCGGAAAATCCATCCGAAGCGCCGCATTTCAGGCCTATGTTCAGCTCCGAAACCGGCACCGCTTCGCGCTTGTCCTGGCGCATTATCTCGTAGATTTCTTTCATGATTTCGAGGCCGGCCTCAATTTCATCATCCACATCCTGCGCAGCCAAAAAGCGCACACGGCTTTCGTCGTAATTGCCAATAAATTTTTTCAGGTGATCGATCTGGTTGTTTTCGCAGCCTAAACCCAGCACAAAAACACCGCCTGCATTCGGGTGATTAATCACATCGGCCAAAGCTTTTTGCGTGTTTACATGGTCGTCACCCAGTTGCGAACAACCATAGCTGTGTTTAAACACATCAACGCTGTCGATATCGTTGGGCTGAACTTCCTGCTTAAACAAATCGATGATCTGTTGCGCCTGGCCGTTCACACAACCAACCGTTGGCACAATCCACAATTCGTTGCGGATGCCCACTTTGCCGTTCGCGCGTTTGTAGCCCTCGAAAGTGCGTTCTTGCCGGGCAATATTCAGCACGTTCAGTTTTTGTTCGAATGAATAATTGATCGTTCCCGAAAGATTTGTTTTCAGGTTTTGAACATGGATGTGCTCGCCTGCACCGATTTTTTGAGTGGCATGTCCGATGGGCGCACCATATTTTATGATGTTTTCGTTTTCGGCGATTGCCACCAGCGCCACTTTATGTCCGCGCGGGATGTCGCTTTTTATCGTCAGTTCCTGCTCTTCCACAAGAACCGTTTCTCCTTCAGCAAAATCCCTTAAGGCGATAATTACGTTATCTGCCGGATTTATTTTTATGAAATCTGCCATTGCTGTTTTTATTCTCTGTTTTGCACCGTCCTTTAGGGCGGTGTTTCAATATCTTACTCCAATCGGGTTTCGATGATTTATATAATTTGATTTTTCATAAAAATCATCGAAACCCAAAATACACATATGTTGTGTTTTATGCTGTAACTGTTTCTTCGTTTTTGCTCATCTTGTCGATGGTGATCTGCATCAGCGGGTTATCTTCGCTTAATACCGCTTTCATCGCTTTTTTCATTCCCACCTGTGTAATCAGGAAAAGGTAGTGACTTACGGTAATGGTAAGGTTCGGAATATCGTTCAGGTTTTGCTTCCAGACTTTATCAAGGCTCAATACTTTTTCGCACAAATTGTATATCGAAATCGGGCGCCCGTCGCATTCGGCCCAGGCTTCTTTGTAGAAATCAACAATCCACTCATCGTCCTGCACGTTGTAGGCTTCACCGTTGGATTCTCCTTTAAAATAGGCAATCATTGCTGCCAGCGAGAACACCAGTTTTTGTGGCAACATGCCGTGTTTTTGCTCAAAGTTGATCAGCGAGGGCAGGTTGCGTGTTTCCCATTTCGACATGGCGTTTAGCGCAATGCTTTGCCACTGGTGACGGATGAATGGGTTGGCAAAACGTTCCAGAATTTTATTGGCAAATTTCTTGAGTTCTTTTTCTGTGCCATCCAGAACTGGTAGTACTTCGTCGTAAACCAGTTCTTTCATGAAGTTGCCCACTTCCAGGTTTTCGTAGGCATCGCGAACGGTGTCAATTCCACTCAAATATGAAACAGCATAACTTCCGGTGTGGCACCCGTTGAGCACCTGTACTTTTTGCTCGCGGAAACGTTTCATGTCTTTTACGAATTTTACTTCCAGACCGGCTTTTTCGGCCGGGAATTCGGCCTGTACCCATTCCGGGGCTTCAATTACCCACAAGTGGAAATATTCGCCAACCACAACCAGGTTATCTTCATAACCCAGTTCTTCCTGTATTTCTTTGATTTCGTCGCGCGGGAAGCCCGGAACAATGCGATCGACAAGTGTGCTGCAAAAGCAACTCGATTCGTTTACCCAGTCGATAAATCCCTGTTCCAATTTCCAGTTTTCTGCGTGTTTCAGCACATATTTTTTCAGCATTTCGCCGTTTCTGTCGATCAGTTCGCAGGCAAAAAAGATCAGTCCTTTCGACTTGTCGCCATCAAATTTTTTGTAGCGCGAATAAAGCATTGCGGCCACTTTAGCCGGAAACGAATTTTGTGGTTGCATATCCAGCGTATCGCTTTCTTCCCAGCTGATACCGGCTTCGGTAGTGTTTGAAAATACAAAACGCAAATCGGGGTTCAGAATGCTTTCTTCGTAGGCTTCGAATTCGCTGTAGGGATTAATCCCTTTGTTAATGGCATCAACCAACGTGAACTCGGTTACCGGTTTTCCGTCCTTAATTCCTTTTAGGTAAACGTGATACAGCCCGTCCTGATCGTTCAGCATATTTACCATTCCGTTTGGCAGCGGCTGCACCACATCAATCCCGGCATTAAAACCGATCTCTTTGTTCATTTTATTAACGATCCAGTCGGTAAAGGCACGTAAAAAGTTTCCTTCTCCAAACTGGAGTATGCGTGACGGGTACTTTACAGTTTCAGTTACATTAGCACGATTTAATTTCTTCATTGTTCCTAACTTTTGCTGCGAATAGATTTTATTTGAGGCGCAAATATAGAATTAAATTGTTTTTCGTTAACGTTAACGGAATATGAGAAATTAAACAATTAATTCTCTTTTTAGTACATAATGTGCATGTTTTTAGTTAGTTGTGTTTGCTTTTGTTGATGTGATAAAATAGGGTGCAGGTTAAGCCATTGTTAACCAAATCCGGGTCTGTTGTTGAATTGTAGAAACAAATCTGAAGAGAACCTGAAAAACGATACTTTTTCCCTGATAAAAGAGTTTTCAATAAGAGTATAAATATGAAGGCAGCATTATTAACTTCCGGCCTTTTCCTGCAAATAATTATTAAGTTGTTCATGAAGTTCAAAAGAAAACGAACGGACAAAACGTTTGTTATCCAAACCAAGTATCCATTCAATGCCGTTTCCTTCACTTACTAAAAACAATTCCTCAACGTGAAAAAGCATTTCACTTTTTAGTTCCGGTACTTCCAAAACTTTTAAACCCTGCATCCGTGCTTGTTCCATCACTATTTCGCGGATTACGGGATTGCAACATCCTGAACCGGTTGCGGGGGTGATGAGCACATTGTCTTTCACCATAAAAATATTGGATGCAATGCCTTCACAAACATAATCGCTGTTGTTTAGCAAAATGGAATTCCGGTTTCCATTTGCAAGCTTATTGTGAACAAGTTCCCAATGTATGCGGCTGTAAAAGGAATAGGCAGCGGCCGGGCTTACCGGTTTCCGGTGCGGACTGATGTTTATGAGCAGGCCCTGTTCCGAAATCGGAAAGTCAAAAATTTCCCGGGCTTCGGAGGTAATCAGAAAATTACACTTGTTTCCCGAAACATAAAGCCTGATGTGGATAGTGCCGGAGCGGAAAAACCTGTTTTTGTTAAGCATGCGTTTGCAGAGGCGAAAAAGCTCGCGCCGGTTTTGAAACACTGGCGGAAGCGAAGCTCCGAGAAACTGAAGCTGTTCTTTTAGGTTTTCAACGTTTTCGTTAAGAAGGGGTATGCCGCCGTACCCAAACCATACTTTTTGTGCTACAATTACCGGATTGTCAAGTAGCCAGTGGTTCATACTAACTTCTTCCGGCGAACAAACTTCTCCGTTGACGATCAGCGTTTTCATGCTTAAAAGAATACAAAAAGATGATCAATAAAGCGGTCGAAAAGTTCGGGCTTTAACAGAATCGGGAAAATGAAACCGAATACAGCTCCCAGGAAATGCGCATCGTGTGCTACGTTGTCGTTTTGTTTCTGACTCATCCGGTACGAGTAAAACAAGTAGCCGGCGGCAAACAATATTCCCGGGATTGGTAAAACAGCAAAAAGGTATAGCGGTTCCCACGGATCGAAAAAGATAGTGGCAAAAAGTACTGCCGAAACAGCTCCCGAGGCACCCACAGCATTGTAATAATAGTTGTTTTTATGCTTGATCAGGCTCCAGATATTAGATGCCAGAATACCGCCAAAATACAACAACAGGTAATAAGCAGTTCCCTTGTTGCCGAAATAAAAGTTGAAGTAAGCTTCAATGTTCCGGCCAAAAAAGAATAACACTAGCATGTTTACACCCAAATGTGCCCAGTTGGCATGGATAAAAGCATGCGAAACCAATCGGTAATATTCCTTACGGTGTACGATTTGTGCTGCATTAAATTGCAGCTTCGAAGCCAGCTCAGGGTTGCGAAATGCGAGGTACGAAATAAGCACCGTAACAGCTATTATAAACCAGGTCATTATCATAATCAGTGCAGGATTTTATAGATCATTTCCTTTTGAAGGTCACCGCTTTCCACCATTGTAGATACATTGAGCCCTTTGCTTTTCAGATCGTACTCGCGCAAAATACCCATTATTTCGTACAATTTGGTGGGTGAATATTTTTTTGCCGCATTAACATAATCACGTACAAAAAAAGGACTCACCCGAAGTTCCGAAGCCACACTTCTTTCCGATTTATCTTTTAGGAAATGATAAGTAAATAGCTTTGAGAAATAGAAATACAACCCGGCAATTGTTTTTTGAATGGGATTGAGTGTTGGATTGGCCCCAAAATACTGAATGATTTTGTTGGCTCTTAACGCATCTTTGTTTCCTAAAGCGGTTTGCAATTCTATTATATTGAAGTCTTTGCTGATACCAATGTTTTTTTCGATGTGTTCGGGTGTAATCCGGTTCGAGTCTTTTACTGCGATTACCAGTTTGTTGAGTTCGTTGGCTACTTTACTTAGGTCGGTTCCCAAAAAAGAGGTTAGCAGTTGTGCTGCCTGTGGAGTAATACTGTAACCGTGGCTTTTCAGGTAGTTGTCGATCCACGCAGGAACCTGGTTCTCATAAAGTTTTTTGGTAGTAAGAACAACACCGTTTTTTTTGATTGCCTTTACCAGTTTGCTGCGGGCATCAACCGTTTTGTATTTGTAGGCCAGTACCAAAATGGTTGATTCCAAAGGTTTGTCGGCATACGAAGCCAATAGTTCTATTTTGCCCAGACTTTGTGCTTCTTTTACAATAATCACCTGCTTATTTGCCATCATCGGGAAACGCATCGAGCTCTCAGCAATATTGATCACATCCGAATCTTTCCCATAAAAAACGGTTTGGTTGAACCCTTTTTCTGCGTCTGTCAGTACGTTCTTTTCAATATAATCTGAAATAATATCGATAAAATAAGGTTCTTCGCCCTGCAGCAAATAAATGGGGTAGTAAATGCCTTTTTTCAGGTCTTGTAAAATATCGCCAAAGTCCATATCAGAATCTCAGGTGTTTTACGGATAATCCGTTGTTTTTTATTTCCAGAAGTGCATCGATACCCGCCTGAATATGTTTTTCCACAAATTGAGAGGTTACCTTGTGGTCGCTGGCGCTGGTTTTTACTCCCGACGAGATCATGGGCTGATCGGAAACCAGCAAAAGTGCCCCGGTAGGAATAGAATTGGCAAAACCCACCGTAAACAGTGTAGCTGTTTCCATATCAATGGCAATGGCACGGGTTTTCTTCAGGTATTTTTTAAACTGATTATCAAATTCCCAAACACGCCGGTTGATGGTGGTAACCACGCCGGTCCAGTAATCCTGTCCCTGGTTACGCAAGATATGTGAAACCGCTCTTTCCAAACTAAAAGCAGGCAGCGCCGGAATTTCGGGTGGCAGATAATCGTCGGAAGTACCTTCGCGCCGGATTGCAGCAATCGGAAGGATAAAATCGCCCAACTGGTTTTTCTTTTTTAAACCGCCACATTTTCCCAGAAAAAGTACCGCTTTGGGGTGAATGGCACTCAGCAGATCCATGATGGTGGCGGCATTCGGACTTCCCATCCCAAAGTTGATCATGGTAATTCCTTCTGCTGTGGCATGTGGCATATTTTTGTCGGCACCTTCTACCGGTACTTCAAATTTACGCGCAAATTTATCCACGTAATCCTGGAAATTGGTTAACAAAATATATTGCCCGATATCCTCCAGGTTTTTTCCTGTATAGCGAGGAAGCCAGTTTTCAACGATCTCTTTTTTTGTCTTCATACAATCTGAAATATTTTACCTTTGAACAATCAGAAATGGGTAAGGTTGAAAGGTTGACACAAATGTACATTTTTCGTGGTCACCTTCAAAAACGAGTGTACAAGAAACATACATGGACAAGCTGAATTTACCGGATTATACTTTTCGTACCAAAACCGAAGCAGGCAAACACTGGATATTTGATGCCATTCGTAAAAAGTTTGTGGTTTTAACACCTGAAGAATGGGTACGCCAGAACTTTATTCAATACTTGAAACAAAATAAAAAGTACCCTGAAAACCTTATGGCTGTTGAGAAACAGATTACGGTGAACGGAAAGCTAAGAAGATTTGATTTACTAATTTATTCCAGAAATGGGGAACCTCATTTAATTGCCGAATTTAAAGCGCCCAACGTGAAAATTACACAGGATACATTCGATCAGGTGGTGCGTTACAACATGGCTTTGCGGGTTAATCGTGTAGTGGTATCAAATGGCTTGCAGCATTTTGCCTGCGAAATAGACTATTCTGCCAATTCGTATTCCTTTTTAAGAGAGATTCCGGAGTTTTAAATAAAAATCAATTTGGAGTTTTTAGTAATTGAAAATCAGACTTTTAACGGACTGATAATTGCCATTGTCCCGTTCTGTATTTTTTCCCTCTTAAGGTTCTGAATCCAACTACAAACGAAGATAAAGTTGCAACCGGTGCCAATAGCACCCAGGGAGTGGACTCAATAAACAGGAAATATAATCCGGCAGGAATAGCACCTATTGAAAGATAAGCTCCCATAAAAACACCAGCAATAGCGAGTCCTTTTTCAAGTTTATTCAATTCCCGTTGAACTCTTAACCAGCGAATATCCTGGAACAAAAGCGTATCGTTTTTTTCAGTAACAAAACCTTCGCTGGTAAAAGCCGAAAAATTTCCTTTTACTTTTTCTCCATCATTTGTTTTTAGTTTGAAGAAGGCGTTGGTATTCAGTATTTTTTGCTTTCCGTTAGATTGTTTTGTTACAATTAATTGTTTATTAGTTGTTTGAGCCCAAAGTGGCTGTGCCCCGTACAATCCAAAAAGAAATAAAATGAGAAGATAAAATTTGGAGGATGCTTTCATCAGTTTAAATTTTAATTTTCGGATAATTTAAAAATTCAAATTTGACAGATGGAACCGCTCCATCCGTCGCTCTCTCATAAAATTTATTCATTCTTGTTTTTGTAATTTTTAAATGAAAAATTTCATGT
>JBKEDN010000020.1:0-5434 GCA_047975435.1 Draconibacterium sp.
AAGCTATCAACATACCGAGGAAAACTATTTTATCGCTTGATGCAACAAGCCGTAGATACAGCACCAGTTACATTTAATGATATTACAAAAACAACTTGACCCAAGGAGATAAGCAGTTTTAGTTATATTACAATATCTATACGTTAATGCACAGTAAAAAAGTATTTTAGACCTATTCCAAATACGTAATTAAAATATTGCACTCGCCATAAATTAACTTCGAAAAAGAACTTATACCATTTCAAAAAGCTTTACAGCAGGGTTTGCGGGTTGTTTCAAAAAACTAAATCAAAGATTGAAAAAAGTAGATTGAAAGTTTTTATTTTCAAATGGAGCATTAATTTTATGCTGACCAATAAAACCTATAGCAATGAAATATTTTTTTCCAATCTTGCTCTTTGCAATACTTACTCAAGGGTTTTGCAACCAATCATTCGGACAGAATCAGAATGAGTTCCCGCTAGTTCCGGTTTCGTGCAATTCAGTTAAGCTTCAGGGTTACCCCGGACAAAAAATTGATCTCTGCATTTCGGAGCAAATCAAACAGCAGGATATTGAACACCTGGTAGAACCATTCAGGCACAAAACAGAAACCCGGCTTTGGCAAAGCGAATTCTGGGGAAAATGGATGCTTTCAGCAGTAGCAGCATGGAAATATACGCACGATGAAGAGCTGATGAATAGTATGAAAACTGCTGTTGATGGCTTGCTCGAAACACAGCTTGAAAATGGGTACATCGGAAATTATGCACCTGAAAACCAGCTTACACAATGGGATATTTGGGGACGCAAATACAGTATGCTGGGCTTAATCAGATATTATGAAATAACACAGGATAAAAAAGCGTTAAAGGCTGCTCAGAAAGTAGCAGACAACCTTTTGACACAGGTGGGCCCCGGAAAGAAAGATATCACTTACACCGGTAATTACCACGGAATGGCAAGCAGCTCGGTACTGGAACCGATTGTTTATCTGTACAAGCATACCGACGAACAGCGTTACCTCGATTTTGCTGAATACATCGTAAAGCAGTGGGAAACCGAAGACGGGCCAAAACTCATCAGCAAGGCAGTGGAGGGTGTTTGGGTAAGCGAACGGTTTCCGCATCCGGAAGTTTGGTGGAGCTGGGACAACGGACAAAAAGCCTACGAAATGATGTCGTGTTACGAAGGCTTACTGCAACTTTACCTGGTTCACCAAAATCCAAAATACTTAAAAGCAGTGGTGGATGTGGTTGAAAATATCATCAACACCGAAATAAATGTAGCCGGCTCGGGTTCAGCTTTCGAATGCTGGTACCATGGCATTGAAAACCAGACACGCCCAACTTACCATACAATGGAAACCTGTGTAACCATGACCTGGATGAAACTTTGCTACAACCTGTTGCAGGTAACCGGAGAATCGCGTTATGCCGACCAGATTGAAAAAACCTTTTACAATGCCTTAATGGCTTCCATGAAATTCGACGGAGCGGAAATTGCCAAATACAGTCCGCTGGAAGGCCGCCGGCATGCCGGGGAAGAACAATGCGGAATGCACATCAATTGCTGTAATGCAAACGGTCCCCGCGGATTTACCCTAATGCCCGGCTATTCATACATGACGACTGGAAATTCTGTTTTTGTAAATTTTTACTGTCAATCGGAAGCCCAAATTAAGCTTGAAAACAACAACGAAGTTATTATCCGACAAACAACTTCTTACCCGGAAGGCGACCGTATTACTTTTGAAATTCAACCTGAAAAAGAAGCTTCATTTGAACTTGCTTTCCGAATTCCGGTGTGGAGTGAAAAAAATTCAATAAAAATCAACGACGAAGAAATTGCAGGAATTACACCCGGAACATACAAACGAATAAACCGTACCTGGAAGAACGGCGACAAAATAGAACTAACACTTGACTTACACGGAAGATTGGTAAAACAAGACGATTACCAGGCTATTGTACGAGGCCCGGTGGTTCTGGTCCGCGACTCGCGTTTTAACGATGGTTTTGTTGATGAAGCAGCAGTAATCCGAAACGGAAATGGGATTGTAAGCCTTGAACCGGTAAAAGACAAACCCGAAAATATATGGATGGCGTTTACCGCACCACTTGTTTTGGGAACCGACCTGGAAGGCGAATTCAGAGCCCCCAAACCGGTACATTTTTGCGATTTTGCTTCAGCAGGAAATACTTGGGATGCCCACACCCGTTACAAAGTATGGATCAGGGAAACACAGAATGTAATGAAAGTTGATTACCGGAAATATTAGCGTTTTTGAAAAAACCAGGCAGAATTTATTTTGCGGAAGTAGAAGCGATTTCACCTCCACCTTCGGGAAGAAATTGTTCGTCAGCCCATTTTATTTTTTCCAGTTCGTTCAGCATCGAATCTTTTAGAACGATGTAACGAGGCATGTTTTCTTCTTTTACCGGCTCAACCGGGGGCGCTTTCACTTTTAGCGGGTCAACATAACTTCCGTTTTTCTGTACCCTGAAATCGAGATGTGGTCCGGTAGCAAGTCCGGTAGCCCCCACATAACCAATCACTTGCCCCTGATGCACCCGGCTTCCGCTGGCAACACCTTTTGCAAACCCTTTAAGGTGCATGTACGTAGTGGTATAAACCGAATTGTGTTTGATTTTCAGATAATTTCCACCACCATTTTTTTGATACGCTTTAGCGATAACGGTACCGTCACCAATAGAAACAACCGGAGTACCACTGGCTGCGGCATAATCGACACCGTGATGCGGCCGGCGAATACGCAATACCGGATGCAAACGACTGTTCGAGAAATGCGAGCTGATCCGGGAGAACTGAAGCGGTGCTTTTAAAAAAGCTTTGCGCAAACTCTGTCCTTTGTCGTCGAAATAATCTGCACGATCGTCCTGATCAAACAAAAAAGCAAAATTTGGTTCTCCGTAATGGTCAAATTCAACCGCGTAAATGGTTCCGATTCCAATCCGGGTGGAGTCCACATAAATTTCATCGTAAATTACCCTGAAACGGTCGCCCTTTTGAATAGCAAAAAAATCGATGGTCCAGGCAAAAATATCAGAAAGTTCCAATGCGAGCATAGGATCCTGGTTGTTATCAATCATGGCATTCCACAGCGAAGATCTAACTTCTCCCTGAGCCACTGTTTTGCGTGTTTCTACTTCCTTTTTACTCTGATAAATCCCCAGTGTGTCAAACAATTCAAATACGGTATAATCAACCGCCGAATTTTCGTAAACAAAAAAGCGCGCCTCGTTCAGCGAATCCGGGGTACAGAAAAGGGTATATTTCCCGCCGCTTTTTATTTTCCTTACGTCAAAGATATCCCGCGATTTGCGTGCAATCTTATCGATGGTTGCCATACTCACACCCCGTTCATTTAAGATCTGACTCAGGTATTCGTTGTTACGTACAATACCATCTTCCAGGCTAAAAGAATCAACCGGCAAACCATATTTCAGAATAGGTTCTTTAATGGTAACAATGGTATCTGTAATTACGGCTTCTTCCCGTGGCGGTGCCTTTGGTGTACAGGCGTTTATTACAAAAATGAATAAAATTCCCAACCCTGCTGTCCAGGCTTTCCAAGTTTTTCTCATCGTGCTTCGCTTCATAAGTGGCAAAAATAAGAAAACTTAAAAAAGCACTGTTTCATTGTGGAAAATTTAGAAAAAGTATTGCCAAATAAATTATTTAGAAAGCTTGTTTTTATGTTCAATTAGAGTCGGGCTACAATTTTATCCGGTCGAAACCTTTGCCATAAACCCCCATTACACTTCCCATCGAGATAAATGCATCGGGATCAATTTGCTTGATATACCGGAAAATAGCGCCACTTTCTTTTTTTCGCACTACCGACATAATTACTTTTGATTCGGTTTTGGTGTACCAGCCTTTCCCATCCAGAATGGTAACCCCGCGTGCGGCTTCCTGGTTGATAAATTCGGCAATGGTTTCGTATTCTTTTGAAACAATGAACATTTGGGCAGACCGGTTGGCCCCGCTCAAAAACGAATCGAGCCCGTACGACATAACCCACATTACCACATAACCGTAAACCATTTTATCCACCGATTTAAAAACAAGAAAAACCGAGCCGATAATAATAACATCACACAGCATGATAACCCGCCCGGGGCTCATATTCCGGTACTTATTTACAATCATGGCAATTATATCGGTCCCGCCGGTGCTGCCACCCCGCGAAAAAACAACTCCCAGCCCGGCGCCGCTGAGCATACCCCCGAGGACAGAAGAAAGAAACAGGTCATCCACCAAAGGTTTTTTAACCAGGTTTTCAAAAATGGCAAAAAAGGCTGTTAAAACCCCAATATTGTAAATGGTTTTCATGCCAAAGTTGGCGCCAAGTACCTTAATAGCAATCAGCACAAGCACCACATTTATAGCCAGATAGGTTAAACTTACCGGGATTCCGGTAGCGTAATAAACTACCGCCGAAACCCCTGTGATCCCTCCTCCTGTTATTTGGGCCGGAATAATAAAAACTTCCCAGGCCATGGCAAACAAAAACAAGCCAAATGTCATGATGGCATAATCCTGGATTACCTTCACCAGGCTGCGGTTGGCCGCCAACATTTCTGTAAACATCGTTTAACTTTTTAAGTGCTTAAAAACCGGGCGCAAAAGAACTCACCTTAAACCATATAAATAGTGATGATTGTCAGGGATTTTTGAATTAATCTAATTTTAAGATTTGCCGAAAAAACCTTGTTTAACGGGAATTATCAATCTCTTGTTCTTTTCGGCTAAAAAGCGCTTAACTATTTCTTTCCAGCACGTAATTGTTTCCATTTTTCAATTATGTCCCCTTCCCCTTCGAAGTAGCTTACCGCGGTTTCTTTGTAGAACGTTTCGAAAGAAGGTGCCAGCAATATTTTGTTTGAATCGGGATAGTCGCACACATCGTAACCGGTAAATGTCCTGACATCGAGGTAAACACAAGGTTCTTCGCTGTGGTTGCAAAACTGATGGGCGCCGCTTTCCCCCATTTCAAAAAAGATCAAATCCCCTTTTCCAACCACCTCCAGGCCTTCGGGCGACCGAAGCGTCATCGTTCCTGAAAGGATCATAAACAATTCCTCTGCATACCTGTGAAAATGATAAGGCGCTGAAAATTGCCCCGGATTTAGTTGCCGGAGGTCAAAATTCAGGTTTTGAGGTTTCACACCTTTTTTACCTTTGGAAGTATCCGACATCAGGCGATAAGGATCTATCTTGTTGACTTCTTCTTTAAATTCCCTATCGTTACTTTTTAAAATGCTTGCCATTGGAGTTGTTTTTTAAAGTTATTTTTTGATAAGCACTAAAATTAGCACAAATATTCTCCTGCAAACAAAAAAGAGGCTGTCCAAAAAGTAAAATTGGACAGCCTTTGTTTTTGTTATCCCTTTAAGAATTGTATCTTAAAGGCTGCAATGACAACGAA
>JBKEDN010000031.1:0-38557 GCA_047975435.1 Draconibacterium sp.
CAACAGTCAGCCTCGCATTTGAACTGCGTGATAAACTCCTGAAAATCTCTTGGATATTTCTCAATCTCGTTCATGTATCAAAGATAAATCTTTACTTGACTAAAAGGGATAAGCAGTTAAAGATATTTAAATGCCGTTTTTTGCGTTATTAATTTAAGCAGATAAGCAAAATATTCTTTTCATATACGCGCAGAATAGAACAGTAATATCTGGTAAAATACAGATTTTGTGTTGTTTGGAAGAGTATCTGGCTCGTGTTGTTTGAGTGAAGATAATATTATATTTGTACACATAATTTTTAAAATTTTTAGTTATGAAAGCAATTAATTTAGTTGGATTATTAGTCGTTGGAGTTGTTTTATTGAGTTCATGCAAAAAAGATGATAACGGAACGCCCCAACAGGTTACAAAAACCTATGTTTACACCGAAAGCATAAGAGGATCGCAGGATATTAGCGGAACAATGTCAAATCTTTCACCGGTAACACTGTCGGCGATTATTGGTACTGATCCGGCTAATAATTTTAAAAGTGGGGAAATGCAGGTTGCCAATTGTTACCTTGAAATTGACGGACTTGGCAACTTAAGTGTACCTGAAGGCTCAGAAGTGGTACTCCAGGATTTTACCATTCAGGTAGGTTCTAATGCTGCTGTTAACCTGGGCGACTGTAAAATTACTCCTCAGGGGCAGAATGAATTTGCTTCTGACACTCCGCAATCAACTTCTTCGTTTATAAAAGTAATCACGAATATTTTTGACGGAGTTACCTCTGGAAGCAAGAGCGCTTCGTTAGTGGTTTCATTTACGCCAAATGTTGACATTGCTACCAGTGATAATGTAAAACTGAAAATTGCAATTGGCGGAACCTATCATTATGTGGTTCACGAATAGCTTTTGATTTCCGGTGCAGCAAATAGTTTGTAATTGACGGCAGCGTGCCTATACGTAAATCATTTTGGTAGTCATTCCGCCGTCGATTACAAAATTCTGCCCGGTAATAAAGTCATTTTCATCGACCAATAAGAACAAAACCATACGTGCAATGTCTTCGGCTCTTCCAACACGGCCTGCCGGGTGTTGTGCGTGGTCTTCGGGCCGAAAGTGGTATTGTTTGGCATTGGTTTTCTTTTTGACAGCCGAAACATCAATCCATCCCGGACTAATGCTGTTTACTTTTATTTCGGGTCCCAAACTGGCAGCCAATGCATGTGTGAGTGCAACAATACCACCTTTGCTGGCCGAGTAAGCTTCGGTATCGGGTTCTGACTGAAAAGCCCGGGTTGAAGCCAGGTTAATGATTCTTCCCCTTGTTTTTTTCAAATAAGGCGCCGCATGTTTAGTACAAAGAAAAGTGCCGGTAAGGTTGGTGCCAATTACCTTATTCCATTCTTCGAGCGAAAGTTCTGTTATGGGTTTATTGTTTAAAATTGCCGCATTGTTTACCAAACCCGAAATATTTCCAAAGCGTTTTGCCGATTGCGCAACCGCTTTTTTTACGGCCCTCTCATCTGAAACATCAACCTGGTAAACAGCAATAATTTCATCCGGAATATCCTGCCTGAATTCGTTAATGGCTTCTTCATCTACTTCAAAAACCGAAACATCAAAACCTTTATCCAAAAGGAACAATACTACCGTTTTCCCTATTCCCTGGGTACCTCCTGTCACAATCACATTCTTTTTCATTTGTTGCAATTCTTATTTGATTTCTGATAAAGGTATTATTTCAACACCACTTTGGGCCAGTTGACTCAAAGCTTCATTTTTAGCTATTTCCGATTCTCCTGCAATTGCCTCCGGTATGGCCAACATCCGAAAACCATTTTCAATTCCACCCAGGGCAGTGGCTTTTATACAGTGCTCTGCCATCATGCCAACTATAACAAAATCGTTGGCACCGGTAGAATCGATAAAGCTTTTGAATTGTTTGGCTGTAAATGTGTCGGCTGTTGTTTTTACGATTCGGGTATCGTTTACCAATTTTAGCCGCTTATCCAGAAACATGCCCGGCAATACCTCTATCTGCAATCCCTGCAGGGAGATGTTCAGCTTTGCCATGATCGCTTCCACATAAATAACCTTTTGAGGATCGGCCCGTTCAATCACCCGGTTGACATTGTCGATCAGCTGTTGCGCAACAAGCGGTTCCAGTTTTTCCAACGTTCCTATTTCCTGCATATCGATAACCAGAATGTATTTGTTGAGTATTGACGTTTTTGCCTGTGCTGCTGCTGAAACAATAAGTATCATCAACAGGCTGTTTAATAACGCAAAACGAATAATGCGATTCATGGTTTTTGTTTTTGAATTTACATCAAATCAGAGATAATGTTCTTTTTTCAACCCGGAAAAATGACAAACGACAATTAAAATCGGCCAAATTGAGCAGAATTTGTCAGATGCTGATTGACATTTTGTTAGCAATTGTAGAAAATGTGCCCCGGATTCGGACTTTTGAGAATAGTGCCTGTTTTTATACCCTGTGTAGAAAATAAAGGACTAAAATTTAGAAACACTATGAGATAATTTGGGGGGTATTGATAAAAAAGACTAAAAGGTTGGAAACTGCCCTTGTCAAATCAGGGGGCAATTGTGTTTTGTATTATATTAAAATG
This sequence comes from Draconibacterium sp., assembly GCA_047975435.1. GTDB lineage: Bacteria > Bacteroidota > Bacteroidia > Bacteroidales > Prolixibacteraceae > Draconibacterium. The sequence continues at coordinate 2,617 of JBKEDN010000031.1, forward strand.
ATGTCATTTTGTGCTTTTTAGTTTTAAAATGAGTGCTATGTGTTAATTAATAAAGAAAAATGTCAAATATTGTTTTGAGGTTCTGACAAAGTGATTATTTTTGGCAGAATAATTAACAGAATAAACAGTTATCAGATATGTGTGGAATTGTAGGAGTATTCGACCTGAGAATTGAAGCAGAGGAATTGCGTCCTCAGGTTTTAAAAATGTCAAGAAAGTTACGTCACCGCGGACCGGACTGGTCGGGTATTTATTGTGGCGAAAAGGCCATTATTGCCCACGAGCGTCTTTCCATTGTTGACCCTGAGTCAGGAGGCCAGCCTTTGTACAGTAAAGACAAGAAATTAATTTTGGGCGTAAACGGAGAAATATATAACCACCGCGAAATCAGAAAACATTACGAAGGAAGTTATGAATTTCTTACCGGTTCAGATTGTGAAGTAATTTTGGCTTTGTACCGGGATAAAAAAGAAACGTTTCTGGACGACCTGAACGGCATTTTTGCTTTTGCTTTATACGATGAGGAAAACGATGCTTATCTGATTGGCCGCGACCACATTGGTATTATTCCTTTGTACCAGGGATGGGACAAATACGGAAACTATTATGTGGCGTCGGAATTGAAAGCTTTGGAACGGTATTGTTTCAAAATTGAGGAGTTTCCTCCCGGACATTATCTTTACAGTAAAGACGGCGAAATAAAACGCTGGTATGTGCGCGACTGGACCGAATATGAGAATGTAAAAAATAATCCTGCCGATGTGGCTGAGCTTTCCGAAGCACTGGAAAAGGCTGTTCATCGCCAGTTAATGTCCGACGTTCCTTATGGAGTGCTTTTGTCAGGCGGATTGGACTCTTCAATCACTTCTGCGCTTGCAAAAAAGTTCTCGACAACGCGTGTTGAAGACGACGATAAAAAAGCCGCCTGGTGGCCTCAGTTGCACTCTTTTGTAATCGGGCTCGACGGATCTCCTGACCTTGCTGCTGCCCGAAAAGTAGCTGATCATATCGGAACCATTCATCATGAAATTAATTATACAATACAGGAAGGGCTGGATGCAATAAAAGATGTGATTTATCACATTGAAACCTACGACGTGACTACCGTTCGTGCTTCTACGCCAATGTATATGCTGTCGCGGGTGATTAAGTCGATGGGAATTAAGATGGTGTTGACCGGAGAGGGGGCTGACGAAATCTTTGGTGGTTACCTTTATTTTCATAAAGCGCCAAATGCCCAAGCTTTTCACGAAGAAAGTGTACGAAAAGTTGGCCGTTTAAATATGTACGACTGTTTGCGTGCCAACAAATCGCTGGCAGCGTGGGGAGTTGAAGGGCGTGTGCCATTTCTTGACAAAGAATTTGTAGATGTGGCCATGCGTTTTAATCCGGAAGCAAAAATGGCAAAAGATGGAAAAATGGAGAAACATTGCTTGCGCGAAGGCTTTGCAAAATACCTTCCTGAAGAAGTTGCCTGGAGACAGAAAGAACAATTCTCTGATGGCGTGGGCTACGGCTGGATTGATACCCTGAAGAAAATTGCCACCGAAAAAGTAAGTGACGAGATGATGGAGAATGCCAAATATCGTTTCCCTATCAATACTCCGATGAACAAAGAAGAATACCTGTACCGCGAAATTTACAGCGAACATTTCCCGTCGGATGCAACAGCAAAATGTGTTCCGTCTGAAGCTTCAATCGCTTGTAGTACAGCCGCTGCTCTTGAGTGGGATGCATCTTTCAGAAACAATGCCGACCCATCAGGAAGGGCTGTGAATATGGTGCATGCACAAGGCGCTACTTTTGGTGACGTAAAAAAATAAACTGACATATAGTTGAGATCAGTCAATTCTGTTAGAACCATCTGCCAAAAAGCAGGTGGTTTTTTTATTGGACTGAAATAACTTAGGAACACAGGCTCACAAAATTCCGGATTATTTGCCGGTTGTAAAATTCCGGATGAAACTGCGAGGTATAGAGTGCTTTGTTTTTGTGTTTCATCAGCTGGTTTTTACAGGTGGCAGACGTGGCCAGTAAAACAAAATCTTTAGGAAGCGTAATGGAATCGTTGTGCATTTGCTTTACAATGAACGATTCCGGTATTCCTTTAAAAATAGGATCAGATTGAATAATTTTTACGGCAAAATCACCCGATTCCGGCTCTTCGCTTTTTAAAAGGTGTGCCCCGTAAAGATATCCGGTGATGTGGTGGCCGGCGCAAATTCCAAATATCGGCTTTTCAAAGCAGCGGATCCATTTAAAGTACGGAAGATGATGCTCCACAATATCGTCTCCTTGCGGAGAACCTGTCAGAATAATCCCATCGAAATTCTCCAGGTTGGTTGTTAAACAATCTTTGTACTCAATAAAAAACGGGTTTCCGCCTGCTTCTTCTACAATGTTTTCGATAGGCGTGGCAAACTCTCTGATGCCTGGTTCTGCATTATTTATAACGAGTATTCTTTTCATATTTTGTCAAGCACCTGCCGGGCTGCAATACGTCCCGACTCAATTACTTCGGAAGCTTTGTAGAAATCGTAAGTGCCACAGGTATCGCGCGAAATTTTCACCAAAATATCCGGCTTTCCGTTTTCGATACTAAGTTCGGCAAGTCGTAACATGCCGGTTGTGAGGGTGTTGTCAATCAGCGAAAGAAAACCAAGGCTGTGTTCTTTTTCTTTTGAATGGCTTAGGAAATCGGTGAAACTATCGAGCCATTTGTTATGCGTTTTTTCTTTTTCCTGTGTCTGCTCTTTGCTTAGCACCGGATGGATGGCCGGAATATTGGCATTTACGTTCACGGCAACCAGTAAATCACCATCGATACGTTGTACATTCGAAATTGGTACATTGTTCATAACACCGCCGTCAACCAACACCATCCCGTCTTTTTTTATTGGAGTGAAAACAGTAGGTATTGCAATTGAAGCCCGAATTGCATCGAAAAGCATCCCTTCCCGGAACACAACTTCGCGGTGTTCGATAATATCTACCGCTGTTGCAGAGTAAGGGATTGGCAGGTCTTCGATTCGTGTGTCGGGAATAAATTCCTTGATGGTATTCAGCACTTTCTCCCCTTTTACAAGCCCGGCAGCACTAAGGGTGAAATCAACCAGCTTAAAAACTTCAAAATGATCGAGTTGAGTTACCCAGTCGCGGAATTCGGAGAGCTTGCCCTGTGCATAAACTCCACCCACCAGCGCACCCATCGAAGTTCCGGCAACCGAAGTGATTTTGTAGTCTCTTTTTAGCAATTCTTCAATTACTCCAACATGGGCGAGGCCACGCGCACCTCCGCCCGATAATACTAAAGCAATATTTTTCGTCATGGTTATTTTTTTCAGCATTTAAATTTAAAAAGAAAGTTTGTCTGTCCCAATCTCTTGTGTCAGAACACTAAAATAAAACTTTGTAAAGTACCTGTTTTGTATTTGTTTGCGGAGTAATATTACCTTGCTTTAGCCCCGTAAAGCCGCAATAGGCTTATTCCCAATAATATTTATTAACGAATGGTTAAGATGTACAACAACTATATAATATTCTAAATGTTTAGTTATCTTCGAATCTTAAAATTAACAACTTTATAATAGGTGTTTAGCACGTGGTAACGGAGCTTTCGTTATAAACCAAAGAAGAAACAATTTTAATAGTAAATAAAAATGAAAAAGTATTTTGTACTGATTTTAGGAGTTGCTTTGTTTGCCTGTTCGAAGCCGAGTGGTTTCAAAATCAATGTAAATCTTGAAGGGGCCGATGGAAAAGTGGTTCTCGAAGAAAGAGTTGACGGTAAATTTGTAGGCATTGATACTGCTGATGTTGTTGACGGAGTGGCAGTGTTGGAAGGCTCGGTTGAAAATCCAAGCATGTATTACCTTTCAGTTTTGGGACAGCGGGCTAAAGCCCTGATTTTTGTTGAAAATGCAAAAATGACTGTAAACGGAAAGGCAGACTCTATCAGTTTTGTAAAAATTGAAGGTTCAGCTACGCAGGATGAATACGCTGCTTTGAATGAGCAGATGAAAGCAATTCAGCAGGAATACATGGATTTGTACAAAGAATCAGTTAGTGCACGGCAAGCCGGTGATACCGCTAAGGCTAACGAATTAATGGCCAAAGTAGAAGAGATTTATGCAACTGCTTCGGATAAGATGAATACACTTCAGGAAGACTTTGTAAAAAATAATCCAACTTCGTATGTAGCTCCTTTAATTTTAAGTAGCATTCAGTATCAAAAAAGTGCCGAGCAACTTGATTCAATGATCAGTACCCTTGATCCGAAAATTCAGGAAACAGATATAATTGTTGACATGAAGGAGCAGATTGAGAAAATGAAGAAAGTTTCAATCGGTCAGATCGCTCCCGATTTCACCCAAAATGATCCGGATGGAAACCCGGTAAAATTCTCTGATGTTTATTCGCAGAACGAGTTGACATTGCTTGATTTCTGGGCATCGTGGTGTGGTCCGTGCCGTCAGGAAAATCCAAATGTAGTAGCTGTTTTCAACGATTTTAAAGACAAAGGATTTACGGTGTTTGGTGTTTCTTTGGATCGTGAGAAAGACGCATGGCTAAAAGGAATCGCTGACGATGGCCTTACCTGGACACACGTTTCTGATTTGGCTTTTTGGAGTAATGCTGCCGCAAAAGAATACGCAATCCGGAGTATCCCAAGTAGTTTGCTGGTAGATAAAACCGGTAAAATTGTAGAGAAAAACAAAAGAGGAGAAGAACTAAGAAGCTTTGTAGAAGGCTACTTTGCGAAGTAATCCTTTTTTGAACAGAAGATATGTAAGAGCCATTTTTCCTGTAGGGAGAGTGGCTCTTTTTCAAAGCAGCAATAACAACTGAGTTTTAATTTTATGCAAAATCATTTTGGCGAAATAGCCGGTGTTTTAACCGCAGTTTTTTGGACCATTACCGCTTTGGCTTTTGAGTCGGCAGGGAAAAAAGTGGGATCGTTGGCTGTAAACCTGATTCGGCTGGTGATTGCATTTTTTCTTATTGGTGCTTACAGTTGGGTGGTTCGGGGATTTTTCTTTCCAACCGATGCCTCGCTCTACAGCTGGAAGTGGTTGGCAATATCAGGCCTGGTGGGTTTTGTAATTGGAGACCTTATGTTGTTTGAATCTTATCTCTTTATCGGGGCAAGAGTTGCAATGCTGCTTATGGCACTTGCACCTCCCTTTGCTGCATTAATTGGATGGTTGCTTCTCGGCGAAGTACTATCGCCTAAAAACTGGCTTGGAATGGCAATTACCATGTCGGGCATTGTGATTGTAATTCTGAAACGCGAGAAACGTGAAGAGAATGGAAGCATAAAACGGAGGCTGTCTTCCGGGTATTCTATCCCGGGCCTTTTGCTGGCAACCGGTGGTGCACTTGGCCAGGCTGCCGGGCTTGTACTTAGCAAGAAGGGAATGGGAGATTACGATGCCTTTTCTGCCACACAAATCAGGGTGCTTACCGGAATCGTTGGTTTTTCCATTTTGTTTGTTTTTATGAAACGATGGCCAAAGGTGTGGGCTGCCCTGCAAAATAAATCTGCAATGAAACGTATTTCGTTGGGCGCATTTTTTGGACCTTTTCTGGGGGTTTCATTTTCCCTGCTTGCCGTTCAACACACTCAAACCGGAATTGCAGCTACTTTAATGGCCATTGTGCCTGTGTTGATTATTGCTCCTTCCATTCTGCTTTTTAAGGAAAAAGTAAACTGGAAAGAGATTCTTGGGGCGATGATTACGGTTAGCGGCGTAGCACTTTTTTTTCTCTGATTAGTTGATTTCTACTTTTATCTTCAGCCAATCTTCCAGCGTTCTTTTTACAAGTGCTTTTTGTGCTTCGGGAAGATTGTTGATACGGGTAGAGTGGCTTCCACCTTCCTTAACAACCCGGAGCAGGTTATCTTTTGGAGGAACCTCGAAACCACTGGCAAACCATGGATCCCAGCCTCCATATATAAACAGGATTTTAGCATCGGTTGTATCAATAAATTTCTTTACCTGTTTGGCAGTCTTTTTATCATATTTGATTTTTAAATTGTCAGGCAGAAAAATCTTGGACAAATAGTTTTTTGCTGATTTAATGGAAAGGTACTGTTTGAAAGGCTTGGTATCGTAACCATAGTAGCCCAGTTCGCGTGCTGCCTGTACAAAAAACGACTGTATGCCTTTTATACCTTCGAGGGCAAAGTACGAAGGATTGGAAACAATCATCAGGTGCTCAAACAGGAAATCGGGAGTCTGGTCAGCAGTAGGTATCCGGCCTGACATATTTCCCCATTGCCAGAGTGCAAACGGATATTCCAATACACAATAGTCGAGTACTTCATCCATGCTTATCCGGAACGTGAGTTTCTGCTGTTCGCAAAATGCTTTCAATTTAGGCAGGTAAACCGAGCGGTTTTTAAGTATTTCAGTTTGAAATTCCAGTATTTTTTTACGTTGTTCGGGTGTACCGGGAATGTTGGTAATAAATGGTTCGTGGCGGCCGTCTTCCACGCCAAAGTTTAACGGAGCTACATAAGGAATGGAAACCTCTACATCGTTGGGATAAAGCCAGCGATGATAAACCACTGTTTGTCCACCTTTGCTAATGCCGGGGTTTATCCATTCGCCGGTATAGTACCTTTTCATAATTTCTACAATGTGATGGTGGTCGGCAGCAGCATTTTTTACAGTCAGGTAAGCCCAGTTAAGCGGCTCGGGGCAGGACTCCCCAAAATAACGGTGCTCTGCACAAATCTGGCTGGCACCAAGCATCGGGCTAAGTTCGTTTATATAACGGGGAAGGGCGGCGTAAGCTGCTGCATAACCTTCGGTAATAAATACCACCGGACTATCTTTTGTTTTGTCGGCAACAAAAACACGTTGTAAGAAAGTGCCATTTTCGGGGTGTTTGTGATCGAGTGGCTGTTCTACCATAATTTTGTAAGTAGAAATGAAAAAGTTGTTTCCTTCAATCTTTTCCACACTTTTTATTTCGGACTGCGATTTTAAAAAAGCTTCAATATCCGACTTTTGTGCAAACGATAGAGAAAAAGCCAATAATGAGGCTGCCAAAAGGATCAGTTGTTTCATGTTTCAGATTATTGCGTAATTATGCATTTTCTTTGTAAGAATACCAAGTGTCAGTTTTCTTACATTTGAAAACAATTAAGTTAAATTATTTTGTTTATAAAATGAGAAATTCCATATTCTTTATCCTGTTGTTATTTGTGTTTCCGGGAAATGTAAGTGCACAGGATCTTCCGAAAGTGAAAATAAAAACCCAATTGGGAACAATTACAGTAGAAATTGATACCGTTCGTGCGCCAATTACGGCTAAAAATTTTCTGGAGCATGTAAAAAAGGGAACTTATGAAGATGCCGTTTTTTACCGCGTAGTTCGTTTAAATAATCAGCCTGGCAACAAGGTGAAAATTGAGGTGGTTCAAGGTGGGCTTTCTGATGATAAACAGATTGACCGGATTCATCCAATAGTGCACGAAACAACTAAAATGACCGGAATAAAACACAAAAACGGAACTTTATCGATGGCCCGAAATTCGCCGGGAACCGCCAGTACCGAATTTTTTATTTGTATAGGAGATCAGCCGGAACTTGATTTTGGTGGAGCACGAAATCCCGATGGCCAGGGATTTGCCGCATTCGGGCAGGTTATTAGCGGTATGGAAACAGTTCGGGAAATTCAACAACAGAACGATACAACTCAATATTTGGTTGAGCCGGTAAAAGTTGAACTGAGTTTAATAAAATAAAAATGGCCCCGCAGGGCCATCTTTATCATTTACCTAAAATCAATGTTCGTCTTCCACAAAGCCGGTTTTTCGTGTTCCAAGCGCCTGGTAAACTACGCCCGGTTCGTTGCTGAACGAGATATCAAACGATATTTTATCGGTTACATTTCCGGTGGTTGACAGTCCGCCGTCTTTTTCAATTTTTCCGTTGGCAACCGTAACGGTAGCATCCGAGTTGATGTCGTCAAGATTACTTCCGCCAAATGTTAACTCCGAAATATTTACCGGACACTTAAACTGAATGTTCTTCCAGTTTCCATCGTCAGAAATCCACATTTCGGTAGAAAGATCGTCAGCGGTGTTAAACGTAAGCACTTTCAGGTAGCCCGTTTCATAATCGGTTTTCGAAAACTTAATCCACCATTCACCGGCAGCATCTACTACCTGCGAATTTATTTGTTCGTAATCTTCTTTTTCATCGCACGATGTAAGGATCAGGCTTACGAACGCCAGTATTATTATCAAATATTTCTTCATAATTTGTCTATTGTAAGGTTAATTGAACATCGAACGCAAATCCATCGTCATCAAAAACAATGGTGTAAGTAAGCACGTTATTTTCCGGGTCAAAACTGAAATCTTGTCCGGTAAGCCCACCCCAGGCTTCGGTATTACCCAACTCTGACCTCATTTCGCCGTTTTCATTAATTACAAGAATTCCCGGGCCGGCATAAGCTGGGCCGTAGCCTGCATATTGTTCGTAATAACCTGCAAGTAAATCGCTGATTTGGTAAACACCCGGGGCCAGTTTATTAATTTGAACCACACCACCAACACCACGATTTACCCTGATTCCGTCGTAAGTTCCCGATGGCATTTCAAACACATCGTAACCGGTAAAGCTTACAATGCTCACATTTCTGGAAACATAAAAGTTGTAGCCTTCCGAGTTTGTAACCTTGTATTGTAGTTTATAGCTTCCGGTAACATCAACATTTACCTCGTTCAAAACTTCGTATTCGAGTTCTGTAGTATCGCCATTGGCAATTTCTACTGCGTACATTCCCGGCTCTACATAAGGTGTTCCCTTAAATAAAACCATTGGGTTGCTTCCGTATAATTCCATAACCGGCGCCGGTGTTTCCGAAATATAACTTTCATAATCTTTCTCACAGGAGGCGAGCATGAAAACGGCAGCGATTAAAAGGATTGAATATTTAAATGATTTCATCTTTCTCTGTTTTAATTTTTCCACCATACATTTTGTAAAATCACATCAGCATCGGTAAGCGCCTTGTATTCGGCGGCATTCGAGTTGAAATTGAGTTCGCTGTCAGCATAAGGAAACCTTTTGGGAAGAATACCACCTGTTGTTCCTTTTTTGCTGTAAATCAGTGTTCCGGGTATGTAGTTGCCCGGAACGGTGTAACCTTCGTCAATTTGACTGCTAATGGTTGACTCCTCCGGGAAGCCGGTTCTTACACGCTCGATGTGTGACTCAATACCGCGTCCACCTTCGGCGGCATCAATCCATTTTTGCATAATGATGGCTTTTAGCTGATCGTTGAATCCGGTTGCCGGAAAAGCATAAGCTCCGCTTAGCAGATCGCCAATTTCAGCCCCCATTCTTGAAAATGATTCTGTTACACCATCTTCGTAATGTTCTTGTGCCTTTTCTGTATTTCCTATCCGTAAATAGGCTTCGGCAATTAGTAATTCCGATTCGGCATAAGTCATCCAGAAAACGGGCATGGTAGGTTCAATTACCGGCGATGCAATTAGTTTTGGCGCTTCAAACTCGGTTGACGGAACATTGTATGATCCGGGAACCAGGCCGTAATAATTACCATCAACAGGTGTAAACAGCACCTCAAGCCGCGGGTCGCTGTTGGCTTCCAGGTAAGAAGTAAAGGTTACACATGCTTTCAGATTGTTGGTTGTGTTTAACTGCCGTTGGTCGCTTTCGTACAATGGATTCGATTTACTGTCGGCATCTTCAAAATTGGCAAAAACAACATCTTTGTCTAACAGATAGATGTCTTCTGCTTCCATGTCGGCCAATAGCTTTGTTATTTCAGTATTGGCAAAGGATGAATTTGCATCGTACTGGCGCAACAGTATTCGCAATCGTAATGATTGGGCAAATGCCTGCCAGTCGTCGAGGTTACCTTCGAAGATGATATCATTTGTTTCGTAAAGTTCCGGAACAAAAGACGAGAAATCTTTGCTCAGGGCATCTTCCAACAGTTTGTAGATACTCGTATAAATGTCTTTCCCCTTGTCGATTACCGGGTTTAACTTTTCGGCCCCGAGAAATGCTTCGGTGTAAGGAACATTTCCATACAAATCAACCAGATACTGAAAACTGTATGCTTTTATTACGGCTCCCATGAGGTAAGCTCCCCAGTTTTCGTTCTCTTCCACTTTTTGCAGGAAGATTTCATTGTCACTCAGCCCGTCAACAAACATAGCGCGGTAAGAGCGTTCAATAACATTTGTGTTACTGCTAATTGCGTACGACTCGTAAATTTTATACTGCGAAGAAGTATTGTTCTGAGCCCAGTGCTGCGACCAGAAAGAACCGATTAAGCCCCAATCTGCACAATACACGTTGGTAATGGCAGCCTCTGAAGATGTAAGTAGCAGTTCGTCCGAAACATCGGTCGGGTAATTTGGATTTTCGTTGATGTCCAGAAAGTTATCGCAAGACGATAAAAACAGGACAACACCTATTATTATGATTAACTTTTTCATTGTATTCAATATTTAAAAGGTTACGTCTAATTTCAATCCATAGGTTCTCACAGAAGGAGCTCCGTTAAACTCACCAAATAAACCTTCAATATCGTTATCCCAGGTAGTTGTTTCCGGGTCAACATAGCTGTTGTTTTTTGGTGTCCACAAAAACAGGTTTCTGCCAAACAGTGAAACATTCGCCGATGATAGGAATGTTTTGTTAAGCAGTGAATTGCTGAATCTGTACGATAAAGAAACCTCCCTTAATTTGATAAAGGTTCTTGAAATAAGCCTCGAACTTTCAAAAGGTTTGTTGGTGTTCGACGAATAATAGTCGTGCCAGTTATCAACTACCGGGGTTGAATTTTCAGCATAACCAGTAACATTTCCTTCGGCATCTTTAATTTCGGTAACCGTGTTGGGTATTACCCATGGGCGCCGGTCGTTGGTGGTTGACTGTTCGTTATTGCCCGACCAAAACGTGGCGTCAGCTGTATTCGAATACATCAAACCGCCTTTTTGATAATCAATCAGGAAAGAGAATTTGAATCCCTTGTACGACAAATTATTTGAGAACGACATCATAAAATCAGGAACTGAAGAGCCCACCAGTTTTTTGCCTCCCTCAACCGGAAGCCCATTGTCGCCAACAATAATCTTCCCATCCGGCGAATATTTGTAATCCGGGATGCGGTACATTCCAAGTTGTTCGCCCGGAATAGCAACAAATTCTGTTTCGTATGCATCGTTAATCAGGTATTCCGAAACGCCCAGCTCTTCCGATAATTCATCGAGAACCATGTTGGCCTTGTTAAACAAATAGGTAAAATCCCAGCAGAAATCAGGTGTTCTTACCGGAGTTATATTTACAGCCAGTTCAATACCGTCGTTGGTAATTTGCCCCAGGTTGGAAGTTATTTCCCTGTAACCGGTTGATGCAGCAATATTGGCAAGCATTATTAAATCGGTTGTTGTTTTCTTGTAATAGGCAAAATCAACACCTATCCGGTTGGAGAAGAACCGTAAGTCGGTTCCGATTTCCAGTTCCTTTGAAATTTCAGGTTTTAAGTTTGGATTACCCAAACGCCGGTATTTTTCGTAGGCCGGAATACCACCAACAGGATAGTTGGTAAAACCAAAACCTCCCGCACGTAAAATCGATGGCCTGTAAATTTCAGAAGTCATAAACGGAGCTGCATCATTACCGGCAAGTGCATAACTCAGCCTGAATTTCCCGTACGACAGTGTTTTATTCTCAGGCAATAAGTCGGTGAAAATAAATCCGAGGGTTGCTCCCGGATAAAAGAAGGAGTTATTCCCGATGGGAAGCGTTGAAGACCAGTCGTTACGCGCCTGAAGGTTAATAAACAGGTAATCGTTGAATTCGAGTCCCAGTTGCCCGAAAATACCCACCAGCCGGCGTTTGTTTTCCGAAGTATAAACTTCGGCAGAACCACTAATGTTCCCTACGTTGTAGTATCCCGGAACAACCAGTCCTTTCGAAACAATATTATCGCGTTTAAACGAGCGTTGGTTGATGTTGTTTCCAAGTAGCAGATTATACCTTAGATTTCCGCCAAAGAGTTCTACTTTGTTGTTGTAGGTAATTACCAGATCGCTGTTTAACTGCGTTTGATATCTGGCTTCTTCTTTTACCGCACCGGCAACATCATTAATCGACCCCGAATTATTCGAGCCCGGTGTTACTTTGGCTATGGCACCATGAACTTTTGAGAACTGCGAATAAGTATCCACGCCCCCGGTAAAAGCGATGCTAAGCCCTTCAAGTAGCTCCCGGGTAATATTCAGGTTGGCAATTATTCTGTTCTGATCGGCTTTTGCACCCGTTTCTGCCAGGGTGAAATACGGGTTTTGTGCATAACCGTTGTAATAATTGTCAAGATTGTTGAATCGGTACTTGTAGTCCCGGTAGTCAGGTAAATAATGATTGATTGGCTGATACAGAATGTCGGAATAAATTACTGCACCGGTACCTGCATCATCACCTTGCCCGGTTGGGATCGTTTTCTGTAAACGGTTAATATACGTCATCCCAAAATTGAGTTTGGTTTTATCCGTTCCTCCATTTGCTTTAAAGGTGAGTGTGTTTCGGTCCAGTATATCCACGTCGCCCGGTAGTACACCATCATTTGAAGAGTTGGTTGCCGAGGCATACCATCCCATAAATTCATTTCCTCCGGAAAGTGCAATCGTGTTGTTCAGCGAATAACCATACTCATAAACATCCCGGATACCATTCTTTTTATAGGTAAATGGGGCAACCTGTTGCACATTATCAACCACATAGCCAGTCAACCGGTCTTTCCCATCCAATACGGGGCCCCAGCTGCCGTTTTCTTTGGTATCAAAAGTTCCGCTCCAGCCCTGGCCAAACCTGGTTTGAAAATAAGGTAGCCGACCAACCTCGGTAATAGCCGACGAGCTTGAAAGGTTAACTTGTAATTTGTTGTTTTTAGTGCCTTTTTTTGTTGTAATCATTATTACGCCGTTTGCAGCTCTCGATCCATATAAGTTTGATGCTGCGGCGCCTTTCAAAACCGAAATGGTTTCGATGTCAGCCGGGTTAATATCGGCTGCCGAATTACCAAAGTCAACTTTGGCGTTTACGTTCGTAGAGTTTTCTGTAGCATTTCCACTTGCAAACGAGTTGTTGATCGGAACACCATCGACCACATAGAGCGGCTGATTACTTCCGGTAATCGACGAAAGTCCCCTGACAATTACCCTGGTTGCAGCGCCCGGCGCTCCTGATCCTGCGGAAATGGAAACCCCGGCAACTTTTCCCTGGAGAGCCTTTGTTGCATCGTCGTTTCCAACATTTCCAAAATCGTCGGCGGTGAATTCGCTAACCGAATAACCCAGGGCTTTTTTCTCTCTTTTGATTCCCATTGCAGTAACAACAACTTCGCCAACGCTAATCGATTCTGTTTCAAGAACAACGTTGTAAATTGTTTCATTGGTTAATTGCACTGTTTTCTGTTTCATCCCCACAAATGAGAACACCAGAGTTTGATTCTCCGGAACCAGAAGAGAAAATTCCCCGTCAATATTGGTTGTGGTTCCATTGGTTGTACCTTTTACAACCACTGATACCCCGGGAATGGGTAAACCATCCTCAGCAGAGGTCACCTTTCCCGAGATTTGCTTTGTTTGGGCGAAAATTATACTCACACCAAAAACCAAAGCCACCATTAGTAGAAGTGTTTTCTTCATAGACTAAGATTTATGTTAATACTAAAGCTTCTTTTACCCTTCGCTTTGTAAAGTTTTCCAATAAAAAACTCCCGCCGGGGAAACGGGAGTCTGAATATCTGCCAGCCGGCCAGATAAACACTTTCTACATTTTTACGCTGTTTAGTACTGCTTCTATGTAAAAAAGTGGAGTGCCTTTATGTTTCAATACATTTCCCCGGGCTCCCCGTAATAAATTGTTAGCTGAAAATTGAGTGAGTGAGTTTCTTAATTTTCGGCCTTCTTATCAAACATATGGAATGAAATTCAGGTAGTTAGAGTGCCGTCAATAAACAGCTGTAATTATCGATGAAATGATTAAAACTGAGGGAAAAAGCCTTGAAGTGAGTAAATTGTAACGTTTGTGGGCAAAAATGGATCGTTTGCAGATCAGAGGCTGTAATTGGTACAAAAAAAGGCGGGAATTACCCCGCCAATTATTTTTAAGCCGCGATGTCGGCGAAAGCTTTCGCCAGTACATCGGGATACAAATCATTAAAATTCTCGTAACACCAACGATAAAGCTCCATTCGTTGGTCGGGTTCTACCCAGTTAATACATTTGTTTAATTCTTTTCTGAATAGATCCTTGCTAAAACTTACTTTAGGAAGAATCACTTTAGCATACTCCATCATGGTCTTTTGTTTTTGAACTTGTTGCCTTTAAATTAACATCGAAAACTAAATTTCAGTATGCTGTAGAATATGGTTTAACACTTATTAAGGGAATAAAATCAACCTGAATGTGTTAATAGATTGCTTTATAGTTGTTTACAAAAAAGTGTTAAATCCCTGTTTCAAAACATGCTTTTTTTATGAACCATGTTTTACCGATATTACCGGGAGGGATCGATACTTTTTACAAAGCCGGCAATGTCTTTTTCTAAATCCGGTGAGTCTTTGATGGTAGTTACAAATGCACTGCCGATAATCGCTCCCTGTGCGTATTTACAGGCATTGGAGAAGGTAGCGTGGTCGGAAATGCCAAACCCGATCAGCCGCGGATTTTTCAGGTTCATGTGTTGTACACGCTCAAAATAATCCTGGTGAAAGTCTTCCACTTTTTTACCTGCCCCCGTTGTGGATGAGGAAGATACCATGTAAATAAATCCTTTTGAGGCGTTGTCGATCTGCCGGATCCTTTTTTCGGAGGTTTGCGGGGTAATCAATAAAACGTTGTGCAGGTTGTTGGCTTCAAAATACGGGCGGTATTCCGAATCAAATTCATCCAGCGGGAGATCGGGAAGAATGGTTCCGTCGATACCGGTTTCAGCACATTTTTTACAGAATTTTTCAATGCCGTATTGATACACTGGATTAAGATAGCCCATCAAAATCAGCGGGATGCTTACCGATTTTCGAATGTCTTTTAGTTGCTCAAACAAAAGTTTCAGGCTCATTCCGTTTTTTAATGCAGTTTCGCTGCTTCGCTGAATGGTGGGGCCGTCGGCAGTGGGGTCGGAGAAAGGCATCCCGATCTCGATCAGGTCCACACCGTTCTTTTCCAGTTCCTGTATAATTTTTACAGTGTCGTTCAGGTGTGGGAAACCGGCAGTAAAATAAACCGATAATATATTTTCCTTTTTGGTTTCAAAAAGTTGATTGATCCTGTTATTCATTATGTTTCTTGTATTTATTGTCATTTCGACGATCCGTCAGCTGACGGAGAGGAGAAATCTGTTACTACAATGCCTCGTAAATTTTAGAATTAAGAAAATTCCAGTTAGGATTAAACTTGTTTATCAGATTTTCCTTTTTCTCACGCCTCCATTTTTTATTTCTTTTTCTCTTGTAATAGCATATTCAACTTGTTGGAAATGTTCATAATATACTAAATGTCTGCAATTGTATTTTTTTGAAAACCCTGGAATTAATTCATTTTCATGTTCGAATGTACGACGTTGCAAATCATTTGTAACACCGATATAAAGAACTGTTTTATTTTTGTTCGTAACAATGTAAATGAAGTAATTATGGTCTTTCATCGTTTTAAGTTATAGATTTCTCAGTCGTGCCTCCTTCGAAATGACAGATTCAGAATTAATACCCAAAATAAGTAAGGTAAGTTTCCATGTCCTTGTTGCCACTTCCCGAAAGATTGACTACGTTCACATCGTCCGGATTCATTTTTATTTTTTCGAGCGCAGCCAAAGCATGTGCCGATTCCAATGCCGGGATAATGCCTTCTTTTTGCGTAAGAAGCAGTACCGATTGAAGTACTTCTTCGTCGGTGGCGGCCAGAAATTTTGCCCTTCCGGTTTTGTGCAGGTGTGCGTGCAACGGGCCAATTCCCGGGTAATCAAGTCCGGCAGAGATGGAATACGGTTCTACAATTTGTCCGTCATCGGTTTGCATCAGCATTGTTCGCGCCGAATGTAGAACTCCCGGAGAGCCAACAGTCAGTGTTGCAGCGGTTTCATCCGTATCTACGCCTTTTCCGGCGGCTTCCACCCCAATCAGTTCCACTTGCTCATCGTCCAGAAAATGATAGAAAGCTCCCGCAGCATTACTGCCCCCGCCCACACAAGCCAGCACGCGGGTGGGCAATTCGGAACCCGTTTGTTCGAGCAACTGGCTTTTCATTTCTTTACTGATCACAGACTGAAATCGGGCTACCATGTCGGGGTAGGGATGAGGCCCCACCACCGAGCCGATAATGTAGTGCGTGTCTTCCGGATTATTGATCCAGTCGCGCATGGCTTCGTTGGTGGCATCTTTCAGGGTTTTGTTGCCACTGTGAACCGGCACCACTTCGGCGCCTAACATCTTCATTTTTTTTACATTGGGCGCCTGGCGCGAAACATCGAGCGCTCCCATGTAAACCACGCACTTAATTCCTTTCAGGGCACAAACGGTGGCAGTTGCCACGCCGTGCTGGCCGGCGCCGGTTTCAGCAATAATTCGTGTTTTGCCCAGTTTTTGCGCCAGCAGTATCTGGCCGATTGTATTGTTTAATTTGTGTGAGCCGGTGTGGTTCAGGTCTTCCCGTTTCAGAAATATTTTTGAACCGTAATGTTCCGACAGGCGGCCTGCATAATAAAGCGGCGAAGGCCTGCCCACATAATCTTTCAGAAGTTTATCGAACTCATTCCTGAATGTTGCCGATTCAATGATTTCGAGATACCTCGTTTTTAATTCTTCGATGTTGGTGTACATCATTTCCGGAATCCAAGCTCCGCCAAATTCACCGTAATATCCTTTTTTGTTAACTTGATATTTCATTTTTTTTCTTGCTCTTTGTATTTTCTGATTCTACTCTACAATCTCTCCGGGGTTTGGTTCAAAAATTAACCACAGAGAACACGGAGATTTTCACAGAGAATGAATTTCATCAATAAATTTCTTCAGTTTTTCGATATTTTTTAACCCCGGTTCATCTTCAAAGCCACTGTTTAGGTCAACTCCGGTCATTTTCGGATGATTGATCTTTTTTATTTCCGCTGCATCATCGGGGCCAATGCCGCCACTTAAAAAGAAAGGCTTGTGACCGTTGTATTTATTGAGTATTTCCCAGTTGAATTTTTTCCCCGACCCACCGTGTTGAGGGGTTTTTGTGTCGAACAGAAAATAATCGACTTCTTTTTCGTATGCTTTTGTTGTTTCAAACCGAAACGAGTCGTCTATCGAAAAAGCTTTAATAATTTTCAATCCCTGTTTTTTTAGCAGGGCACAGGTTTTCGGGTTTTCTTTTCCGTGCAACTGAATATATTCAAAGTTAAAGTTTTTTGCAAGCGCCAAAATTTCAAACGCATTTTCATCGACAAATACCGCTACTTTGGGTTTTGTCGCATCAAAAAGCCCGGATTCGGGATTTTCTCCCACAAAGCGTTTGGATGCTTCGTAAAAGATGTAACCCAGCAGATCGGCTCCAAGTTGTTCCAAGTCTTGCCGATTTTCAGCGAACTTCATTCCGCATACTTTTATTTTCAGGATGTTGGTCATTTTAATTTCTAAAGTTTTGCAATGAATTCCCGACAAGCTTTCCCCGGGGCCTCCGTTTTCATAAATGTTTCGCCAATGAGAAATCCTTTAAAACCATTCTCGCGCAAGTAGTGCACTTCTTTTACGTCGGCCAGTCCGCTTTCCGATATTTTTACAAATCTTTCCGGAATCAGTTTGGATAACTCCACCGAAGTTTCCACGCTTACCTCAAAAGTTTTCAGGTTGCGGTTATTCACACCCACTATATCAACAAAATCGTTTACAATTTCCAGTTCTTCCACATTGTGAATTTCCATCAAAACTTCCAGCCCCAGTTCTTTAGCATCTTCGGCCAATTCCAGCGCCAGTTCTTTTGAAAGACAGGCGGCAATCAGCAAAATTACATCGGCGCCATAAGCTTTTGCTTCCACCAATTGATACGGATCGACCATAAAATCTTTCCGCAAAATGGGGATATCCGGGTTTATCTCGCGGGCTTTTACCAGGTTGGCCTGCGAACCTCCGAAAAAGTTCTTCTCGGTGAGCACCGACAAGCCTGCTGCGCCTGCTTCCACATACGCCTTGGTAACTTCTTCCACTTTCGCGTTTAAATTAATATCGCCTTTAGATGGGGAACGTTGTTTAAACTCGGCAATTATCCCCGAAGAACCGGGATTTAGCAGATTCTCTTTCAATGAATTGCAACTTCTGAAAAAATCGGGTATATCCTGCAATACCTCCAAGTCAACCAATTTTTTTTGACGGGTGATTTCTTCTTTCTTGGCTTCAATGATTTTGTCGAGAATGGTCATTTTTATTATGTATTAGTCGTTTTGTACAACATTTAATAAGTGAACTTTTTTGCAGAATTCCTTGACGGTTTACGCAATCACTGCTTTAAATTTTTGAAGTGCACTGCCACTTTCCAGCGATTCGCGGGCGATTGAAACACATTCGGCCAGCGGTCGGTTGGTATGAACCAGGCTTAACCCAAGCGCCGCATTTGCCAAAACTGCATTGGTTTGCTCTGGAGTTGCGTCCCCGTTTAGCACATTCAAAAATATCTTTGCCGCTTCTTCCACCGAGTTTCCTCCATGTAGCTTTTCGGGCTCAACGGTATCCAGCCCGAAATCGGAAGGGGTTAGTTGCGTGTCTTTTCCGCGGGTAGCAACGCGTGCTCCCGATGTCAGCGAAATTTCGTCGTAACCGTCGTTAC
Organism: Draconibacterium sp.; assembly: GCA_047975435.1. GTDB lineage: Bacteria > Bacteroidota > Bacteroidia > Bacteroidales > Prolixibacteraceae > Draconibacterium. The sequence goes on from JBKEDN010000031.1 coordinate 21,476, forward strand.
TGTTCACAATTGCAAAGTTAATATCCAGTGTTTCATAAACCTTCTGATAGTGGTCAAAATTTTCAGAATTATTAACCCCTAACAACTGGTATTTTGGCGACGACGGATTAATCATCGGCCCCAGGATATTAAAGAAGGTGGGTACTTTCAATGCACGGCGTACCGGGGCAATGTGTTTAAAAGCGGGGTGAAAAAGCGGTGCATGTAAAAAGCAGAATCCACCTTTTTCGAGGTCTGCTTTCAGTTTGTCAGCATCGTTGCTGAATTGATAACCCAGGAATTCCAGTACGTTTGATGATCCGCTGGTAGAGCTGGCTGCATAATTCCCGTGTTTGGTGACGTTTACCCCGGCCCCGGCAATTACAAAACAGGCCAGTGTGGAAATGTTGAATGTATTTTTCCCGTCGCCGCCGGTACCAACCACATCAATCCCGTCAAATCCGGTTAAATCAATTTGTGTGCTCAGTTCGAACATGGCATCGCGAAATCCGGCCAGCTCTTCCGATTCGAGCGGGCGCATTTTGAAAACGGTCAGAAAAGAAGCAAACTCGGCCTCGGAATGAAGTCCTTTGCCCACTTCCGTTAAACTGTTTCTGGCCTGGTCGCGGGTAAGTGTATTTCCTTCAAATAAATATTGTAGTATATCTTTCATATTTTAATAATTTGAATATCGTTTTGTATCATATGACTTGTTTTTATGTCATGCTGAACTTGTTTCAGTATCTATTTGGTATTGTTAGTCAGCAACTTATGAGTGAGTCCCTGAAACGAGTTCAGGGTGACGTACTAATTATGACACATTACAGACATTCATATTTTAATAATTAGAGAATCTTAACTGTTGAGTTTTAATGTGTCGTCTCATTGCTCACTACTTTGTACTATTAGCTGAATTTAACCAGTTCTCAATCATTTTTTCTCCTAACGGCGTCAATACCGATTCCGGATGAAACTGAACGCTCTGTAAATCAAATTCGCGGTGTTTCATCGACATAATTTGGCCGTCGGCATCATAACTGGTAACTTCGAAACACTCCGGTAACCCTTCCTGCTGAACAATCCACGAATGATAGCGGCCCACATCAAAAGTTTCGGGCAAGCCTTCAAATAAAACAGATTCTTTACCGGTTCGTTTTACAGGGGTGGCAACGCCATGCCAAACGCGGTTCAGGTTTTGCAGTTTTCCGCCAAATGCTTCACCAATGGCCTGATGACCCAAACAAACGCCCAACATGCTTTTCCGGTGGCCGTATTCTTTAATAATATCTAACAATAAGCCTGATTCTTCAGGTAGCCCGGGACCGGGGGAGAGAACAATTTTGTCGTATTTTTCCAGGTCTTCCAGCGTAATTTCGTCGTTACGGAATACATCAACCGGCTGGCCGGAGATCTTTTTGATTGCATGCACCAGGTTGTAGGTGAATGAATCATAATTATCGATTACGACAATAGATGCCCTTCCCGGCTTCCCCGAAGGGGAGGAGATTACACCGGATTCTTGTTTGTATTGTTTTGGTTCCATTTTTTTATTTTTTCTGTTTGTTTTGCTCTTCTGCTCCCCTCTTTCGGAGGGGTTAGGGGAGGCTGCTTAATTGATTTCTTTTGCCATTTCAATGGCTTTCTTAAGCGCCGCCAGTTTGTTGTTTACTTCCTGCAACTCATTTTCTTCTTTCGAATCAGCAACAATACCTGCTCCGGCCTGGTAGAAAAGCTGGTTGTTTTTACTCAGGAAAGAGCGGATCATAATGGCATGGTTTACGGTGCGGTCGAAGCCGAGGTAACCAATGCAACCACCGTAATAGCCGCGGTTTTGGTTTTCATAGCGGTCAATCAGTTCCATTGCTTTGTATTTTGGAGCGCCCGACAAAGTTCCGGCGGGGAAGGTTTCTCCCAATACTTTAATCAGGTTGGTATGGTCGGTAATTTTACCCGAAACCTGCGAAACCAAATGAATTACATGCGAAAAGAACTGAACTTCACGATAAGTTTCCACGATTACCTGATCCGCATTTCTGCTCAGGTCGTTGCGGGCAAGGTCAACGAGCATTACATGTTCTGCGTTTTCTTTTGGGTCTTTACTGAGTTGCTCAGCTAATTCGCGGTCCTGGTCGTCGTTGCCGGTGCGTTTAAATGTCCCGGCAATCGGGTGAATGTAGGCTTTGTTGTTCATAATCCGTATTTCAGCCTCGGGACTGGAACCAAAAATGCGGTAATCGCCATAATCGAAATAAAATAAGTAAGGCGACGGATTAATGGACCGCAAAGAACGGTAAACATTAAAATCGTCGCCTTTAAATTCCTGCGAAAACTGCCGGCTTAAAACGATTTGAAAGACATCGCCCCGGTAGCAGTGTTCTTTTCCTTTAGCGACCATGTATTTGTATTCATCATCGGTAATATTCGATTTTTCATCGCCGGTTGGTTCGAATTTGGCAGTGGTAAAATTCAGGTTAATCAACAAATGATGTATGTAATCGATCTGTGATTGCTCGCCTTCCATCAGGTTCTCAACCATGTGGATTTGGTTTTTGTGATGATCGATGGCAACCACATACTTGTAAAAACAATACCGAACTTCGGGTATCTGGTATCCTTCTTTTTTATTCGAAGAAAAACGGATGTTTTCGAAATGCTGGATGGCATCGAAGCCGAGGTAGCCAAACAGCCCGTTTGCCGGGAGCTCAATTTCATCGCTTTCCACATTAAAGGTTTTGAAAAAGTTGTCCAGCTCGTCGTGCAATTTTCTATCGTTCGAAAGCTGAAATTTTTCCTTTTCTTTCCCCGGTAATTCTTTTAGTACTTCTCCGTTGGTAACGGTAAAACGTGCCAAGGGGCTGAATGCAATAAAAGAATAGGCGTTTTCGTGGCCGTGATAGTCGGAACTTTCCAGCAATATAGCCTTGGGGTACAATGTACGCAACCGCAGGTAAATACTTACCGGAGTTACCGTGTCGGCAAGTATTTTCCGGACTACCGGTTTAAATGTCAATTTTTCCATGTATATGTATTTTAATTTGTTTATGTCTTTTTAGTTCAGTATTACAGCAAAAAAAAACGGCTCATCGTGAATTCGATGAGCCGTTTCCTTTGGCCAATGGCAGAACCTCTCTTCACGAATGTTGTAAAAAGTTGCTGCGCCACCACCAAATGTTATTGTTAATTCTCATTGTCGTTTTATTTATAAAAAAACCTGCTCTTTATTGGAGCAGGCCCTTTCTTGAATATCTTTTAAAATACCAATATGGCTCTTTAACTCCTGACTTACGTAAGAAGACCCCACCACGGAAGCCATATTGTATTTATTTTTTTCATTTTCGATAATTAATGAATGCAAGAAAAACGATTTTTTTCAAAAATCAAAATAAAATGCCGATAAGCTTTCAAAACTTTTCTTTTAACTAAGATTTCCTTAACATCTAATTGGTGAGTGTAAAGCGGAAACTAACTCCGAAGTTGGCATTGGTGGTCCGATATGAAAGCGAAGTAAACGGGTTGTTCAGTGTCCGGTCGTAGAACACGCGCATTTCAAACTTGTCGCTCAAACGGTAATCAGCATAAGTCTTAATGGAGAAATTTCCTTGTCCTTGTGTAATCTGGTTATCTTCAGAATCCAGCTGACGCAAAAGCGTTTTGTTTCTCCGGTACGAAACATCTGCTCTTATGTTAAGGTCGTTTGAATAGGCTTGTTGTGAATTTTTGGTTTTGATGATCAAGTCCATGTGCGTGAAACGATATCCCAGACCAACACTGTATTCGTTGCTTAATATTTCGGTTAACTGATTGTTGGCAAACGACAAGTTCAGGTTACGTGAACGTTTAATATCTACACGTGTTGTAAGGTCGCTGTGCCACATTACATCCACATTGATCAGCGGATTAAATGCTTCCATAATGCTAACCGAGTTAAAATCGTAAGCAGGAACAAAGTTGTCAGCCAAATCACGGATGTAACTGAAACCATCACCTGTTTCCAGATAGTTGAGGTTGGTTGTAAAAGAGCCAACGTTGTAGGTGGAGCGGTAAGCGTGCTGGAAGTTCAGTGAACGCATTACCTTGTTCAACCCCGGAATACGCGAAACCATACCTTCGTAACGAATGTTCCAGTTGGGGCGAATGTATTTCACCGATGGGAACAAGCCAAGTGATACTTTTTCGGGATCTTTATTTTGATAGGCAGCCAGGAATGCAGGTACCAATACTTCTACCGAGTTTGGACCATAGCCGTCATGGTATTGGTTACCATATTGAGAATGGCCTGCAGAAGGGTCGTAATTTGCACCTAACCCTCGTTGTTCCGCCAATCGGCGGGAAATGGTTTTTCTGTATTCTTTTAATTTTTCAAAAGCTTTGGAGCTGGTTACTTCTTCTTTCCCGATGGCAAAAAATGCCGTTCCCCAGGTAAGGGTTGTCATGCTGAAGTTTCCGGTTTCTGAAAAACTGTTGGCATTGAATTGCCCCGAATTGTAATCGTAATCGTAGAATTCGGTAATGTTTTTCGACATCGACCGGTCACCGGTAAGATCAATGCGCAGGTCGGGAAGTGGCTCCAACATTACGCGCAGGTTAATGCGCTCGGTTCGACGGAACATAAACGGTTGGTTTAGTGTTGAGTCAATCGTTAACCACCCGTTTTCGGCAGCTTTATAGGCAAAATCACGATCCTGCCATCCAAAAAGGAAAGGCAATCCCGGGGCCATTTTTGATTCTATATTTGGAATTCCCCATTCGGGATCTCCCGAGAAACGTCCGCCACCAAACAACGAAGGCTCTGGCAAATATCCGGGAAGCACCGTACTTCCGTTTTTTGTGTAGGTTACATTTATGGTGCGAACTCCGGTAACAATACGGGTGGTAAGGTCAAGCACATCCTTCATAAACGACTGGTCTCCCCGTTTCCCGGAAACCGTTAACATAGCCTGGTTTGCATTTGCAAGCGGCATAAATTCAATTGTATTGGCATCAAGAATATTTACTTTGCCGGGTACTACTTTACCTTCAGTGTCGGTAACAAGCACTTTTATTTTCTTGGTATTTAGCCTGTGTGTAATTTTTTGGGCTTTATCGGCCACTAATTTTACGTTGCTGCTAAATGTTTCTTCTTCTTTTTTCTGGAGCGGTTGGATGTCCTGCTGGCGTCCTCCGCTGGCGTTACGGTTTATGCTTCCCCGGCTTCGGCCTGTTCGTCTGAATTTCTGATTTACTTCCCGGAAATAAGGTACTTTGTTGAACAATGTTTGCAGGTTTGCATTTCCGGTAATGGTCATATTTCGAGAGTTTGAAATAATGTTCCCCAGGTTGATCTCTTCATCGGTAATTGGGCCTGCCTGCCAATCGTAAGTTCCGGTGTAGCGTATGTTCGACGACAGGAAATTAAGTGCTTTAAAAGAACGCAACGGTACCTGATAATTAATATTAAATGTATGATTGTACAATGTTGGGCGCCCCAAATCCCAAAGGTTGGTAAGAATAGAATCCCGCTTCCATTCGTAATCATCGTCACGTTTATTGATTCTTCCTTCCGGCTCATCAATTCGGGAAGTTCCGCGTGAAGAGAAATCAAACTTCAGCGAACGTGTAACATCATAACGGATATCGAGGTAACGGTTCCACAGAAAATCCTTTTCGTAAGTGGCCGGCAGAATCAGGTTCGGGTTGGTTATATTTCTTGTTTGTGTTTCGTGGTAACGCCGGTACAAATCGGTTCTGTAAGAAATCTGTGTGGGCAGCGGATAGAAATTAAAGTCGCCAATCAGTTTTAAGGGGCCTTTTTGTAAAAGCTTTGCTTTTTTAAAGGGCTCAATTAATTTCGACCGGCTGCTGTAGTTGTACGAGAACATGAACCGGTGCGTTTTATCAATATTGTACTCGGTTGTTACGTTGTGCTTCGAAACTTCGTTGTACGAGTAGGTAACCGCAAAATTTTCCACGTCCCATAAATGGGTTTTCTCCTTCTGCTTTTGTGGTTCTACTTTTACGTTGGTAAAGTTGATACTTTTTCGTTCCACTACATCCTGAACCAGGTTTTTGAGCGAATCTTTTTCGCTTTTCGAATCCAGTCTCGATAAAGACTGATCCAGTTCAATATCCGGTTCCAGCGGGTTGTATTTTGGATTTATGGTGCTTTTCGAATAACCGTAATACATGGGCAGTCTTACCCCAGTTTTTTCGGGGAAAAATTTCCCCCAGTCAACTGATGCTGAGACGTCAATGTCGTTTTCATCTTCCAGCGAGCGGTTGTTTACATTTTGCTCGATACTACCAAATCCGGCAGTACGTTTTCTGCCTGCTACGGTAACACTTCCCAAATCGGCTAAACGCGCCGATACGCGCGCATTGGCAGCCCATCCTCCTTCGTCGTTAAAATCAGAAAGGCGTAATTCGTTGGCCCATACTTCCACCGATTTGGTCCCTGTATTTATTTGTCCGCGCCGGTTGCGAATACCCATCATAAATACTTCAACATTTCCCAGGTTCGGACTCCCTTTTACCATAATCCGGTTTTTACCATTGTTCCGTTCAGGGTCGCTTTGCACGTAAATGTCGTTAATCTTTATCTGCGATCCGGCCACCCTCATTGCATCGTTTCTATCGAGCTTCAGGTTGGTAAACAGATCCAGCGGAATGTAAATCCGGTTTTCTTCGGGCCAAACAATTAAGCGGTCGCTCTCTCTTTCATTGTTATAAGGAACGCTTCCCCATTCGGGCGTCAGTTTTAGCGGAATTTCGTATTCGTAGTAGTTGTAATTATAGTCAGATCCTAAACGAATAAAGAAATAAAGCTCATCATCTTTTAACGAACTTCCTTCTACTTCTTCTGCATGAACATCCAGTTTAAGGGTTTGATAACGGCGGAAATCCATGTAAAGCGATTTGTATGCTGCCCTGGAGTCGCCTTGCTCAAGATCGGTTGTTTTTAAAACGATGGATTGTTCGTTTAACTGGCGCAGCTGCGGGTTGGCCGGGTCGATAACCCTTGAAACGCCTACCGGCAGAACATAGTTGACCGGTTTGCGGCTTCCGTTTTCTTCGATACTTACTGCCGATACTTCAAAATCGGTTTCATGCGATGGTGCGGCCAGCTCGTCGGTTAAATCGCCGGTGTATCTTCTCCAATCGGCACGAACCAGGTCGAGGGTGGCAAAGCGCATAACCGTTGAATCCCTGAACCCGTGCATAAACATACGCATAAAACGGATGGACTTAAAGTCGCTAATGTTTCCGATAACTTTATCGGGTGCATTTACCGGAATTTTGAACTGGTACCAGTTTACTTCGCCGATCTGTCCGTTCTTCAATTCAACTTTACTGTTTTTTACGTCGGTAATATAGTTTTCCCCCAGAATCATATCTTCTTTACGAATACTTACCTTATACTGGTAATAACGTTCGTATTCATTCAGGGTGTTGTCATCGTTAATGTCTTCAATGTCGGGGAGTGTAGTTGCTGAAGTCGGGTAGCTTTCTTCCGACATTTCAGCTGTTGGCGAGTTCCCGTCGGAGCCGTTGTAATTTTTATAACGTGCTAATATCGGGAGTTGCTCGTCATCATAATCACTGCCCCGGTAGTAATGGAAATTATCACTTGATGGGTCGCTCATTGCTTTTTGGTACACATCATCGTTTACCTTTAATTTCAATTCTTCGAGGTATTGTTCAAAAAAGCTGCGTTCGTCATCGTCATTCAAACCGTCGAAACCAATATCCTGGTACTGGCGTGAATTCAGGTTGTTATCAAAAGCATTTACCAGCGATTGCAGGGTTGAAACGCGTCCCCAAACTGTTGTGTCCACATTGTTTATTAAGTCAGAGGTTGGAAGTCCCTGTTCAAATCCTTTACGTGAATCTTTCAGGAAGTCTTCCGAAATATCCCCCAGGTTAAAATAGAGGTCTCCTCCCGATTTTGTTCCCATTGTATCGTAAACAAAAGGATCCATCATCCAGAACTCGATGTACTCGATATTGGCTGTTTCAAAATCGCTGGTTTGAATGTCGCGCATAATACCTCCCCAGCGTGACTCCGGATCTTTTAATGTTCCGTCAGGGTTCACACCGGCTGCTAAATTGCTGTTACCGGTATCGAAGTTATACGGGCCGCGTTCGTTAGGATAATAGGCCAGGTCCATCACCGCAATGTTGGTAGGCTCGCCGGTAACAAACTCTTTTTCAGGGAAAATCTCCTGTTCAAAAACTTCCCTTACAAAATGGTTCGACTGTTGGTCGCGGTCGTTTTTTATGTGGGTTGGCGTTAATGAATTATTACGGAGGAAAAGAGGATCGATATTATAAAAAGCCAGTTTTGCACGGTTCATCCCGTATTCAAGCGATCCTACTGTTTGTGCCTCCGGAAACAGGTCGTTTTGGTATTGCGGCGTACTGGCCAGCATCCACGCTTGTCGTGCCTTTAAACTGATCGGTGTTTTGGTAGCTTCAAAATCGTCGATGTAAACCGAACCGTCGATTGAGTTATTACTGCCGGGAACCAGTTTGGCAAATTCGCCTTCAAAATCGATGGACGACTTTGTATTGGTGCTGTAAAACGGCAATGCATCCAGCGCCTTGGTCAGGAACATGCTTTCGGTGTTGTAGCGGGCATCAAAACCATACATCAGGTTTGAAATCGGATCTTCGCCGTAATCCACTTTTTCGGTTAAAGGCCGTTCCTGCATATATAACAGGGTAGCCCCCACATTAAAGTTATCAGAGAATGCATAGTTGGCGTAAGTTCCCATCAGGGTTTTCCGCTGCATGGTAAACAGGTCCTCACTTTCGGTTGATACCTGAATTGGTGTACCGGCTTCGAGCAAAGCCTGGTTGATAATTTTTACTGTTCCGAGTGTGTAATCAACGGTATAGTCCACATTTTCGGTAAGCACTTGTCCGCCGGCAGTTACTTTTACTGCTCCCTGGGCCAGGTTGTATGATCCTACAGAAATATCGGAACTGGACGATCCTTTGTAGCTCCCTACCAGTTTGAATTTATTGTGTTCGGCATCCTGCTCGGCTTTTACCCTGGTTGAGTCGTAAAGACTTTGAAAGGTAAAATGTTCGATATCGTCCGGAGTTTGGAGCGAATCAGCCAAATGCTTTCCAAAAGGTTGTGTAACCGGGAAAATAATACGTCCGTTGTTTGAATCAACGGTAATCCCTTCCACATAATCAAAAATCCCGTCTTTGGTTGCATCAAGTTGTTTGTTCAGCATGTCGAGGCGCATCACTTCAAGAAGGATATGTCCTTCGAGGCGGCTGGCAGGCAGGTAATTGATGTAGGTGCCGGTAGAATCGTTCTGATATACAACGTTTAACTCAAAATCTTCACTGCTTAACTGATAGGCATTCAGGTTATAAATGTTTTTCATCATCAGCTCCCAGGTCGGTTTCCCGGGTGAAAGATTGGTTCCCTTTAATAGTTTTAGGAACAATGTTTTAGGAGCATCAATCCCATCGGTAGAGAATTCACCCACCTGGAAAGTTTGTCCGTTTGAGGTAAAATTAAAGGCAACAGCCAGCACCTCGTCTGAATTTAGTGATGAGTTCAGCGAGATGTACCCCAGTCTTTCGTTAATGGTATATTCCGATTCATTTAATTTACGGGCATGTTCTATTTTTTCAAAATCAGTTCCGCCAACAAAATCCTGTTGGAACTGGGCCATTGTACTGGTAATATTTTCTACCTGGCGAACCGCAGAATATGTGGTTGACATTTCGCTGTAAAGCCCGTTTGCCTCGTTGTTCGGATAAATATTCTGAGGGTAGGGGAGGCCGTTGTTTTCCTGGAATTGAGGAAGCTCGTTGTAAATATTGGGTTCGTGTTCTCCCAAATCCTGAAAGGCCAGGATATTACGTGCGTTGGTAAAATCGCTCGATTTGTTGGTTACCCACACCTCTATTTTGTTGATAGTGATGGGAGAGCGCGGCACTGCTGTATTTTTCAGCCATTCGTTGTAATGTTCCCTAAAATACTGCGCCAGAAAAAAGTGGCGGTTGGCATCGTAGTTGGAAGCCGAAATTTCGAACGTAGCCACCTGTGCACCACCTTCGGTTTGTACTGTTTTTGACTCGCCTTTGTGTTGCGAAAAAATTGTGGTAAGATTCAGTTTTCCAAACTGCATTTCGGTTTTTACCCCAAAAAGGTTGGACGCACCGGTAATAAGCGATCCGTTCAACGGAAGTGACACATTCCCTGCTTCAACCCGTTTTATAATTTCATCTTCATCACCGGTGTATTCGATATTCATTTTATTTTCGTAATCGAATGTAGCCTCGGTGTTGTAGTTCACCCGCATATTCATTTTAGTACCAATCTGGCCGGTAACATTCATCTGAATTTTTTGGTCGAAATCGAAAGTTGGCACTTTGCGCAGCCGCTCGGGTATGGATGGGTTGTCCGTTTTATTTACCTGATATCCGAAGCTAACTTCTACATAACCCTGTGGTTGAATATTGATGGTATTTCCACCGAAAACCCGGTTAAAAGCTTCGCTGCCCACCGTAAGTTTTGGCAGCAATCCGCCCCGCTGATCCTGATCTTCGAGTGATGCGCGGTTTTTCCAGTATGCCCTTACCGACTTGTCAAAATCGTAGGACATATAATCTTCCAGCGACATACTTTGCGGAAGGCGATAGTTGAGGCTGCCTACTTTTTCGTAAAACACGTATTGCCCCAGTACCGGATCGTATTCAATTTCATATTTGAAGTTGCTGGGATTATTCAGAAAAAGTTTTTGAGAATCTTGTTTTGTATAGCCAAATGCAGGCTGGTCTTTAAACGGATACGGTAATTGCCCGGTTGTATCAATTACAGGTAAGTCCTGTGCCGCTCCTGTAAATGGAAGTGCAAGGGAAAAAATTATAATTAAGCTGAAGTATATTTTTAGTAAACTTCGGTTCAGTTTCATACAAATTTTATTACTACGTAAAAGGCAGCCTGTTTGCAGGAGAATCACCTTTGCGAGTGATAGCCGGTTCCTGTGTTTTTTCCTGGTTAGAGCCTTTTTAATGCTTGTTTAATCACACTCTCCACTGTTGCATCGGGTTGCTCCTGAAGTATTTTTGATACCACTTTTTCGGCATCCTTCTTTGCAAACCCCAGCATGACTAAAGCAGATAACGATTCATTTCGTATAGTATTGTCTGGTGAGAGGAAAATTTGACCACTTTCAGTTATTTTTCCAAGCTTGTCTTTCAGGTCGATAATAATTCGCTGTGCTGTTTTGGCTCCAATGCCCTTAACGGCCTTTAAAACAACAACATTTTCGGTGGTCACAGCCGATTTAATTTCGTCGGGAGTGAGAGACGATAACATCATGATGGCAGTACTGGCACCCACTCCATTTACCGAGATAAGGTTTCGGAACAATTCACGTTCGCCCAAATCGGCAAAGCCGTATAAAATATGGGCATCTTCGCGAACAATCTGATGCAGGTACAACCTGGTATCTTTCTTTCCACTTAACTGACTGTAGGAATTCAATGAAATATTGATGAAATAACCCAGTCCTCCGGCTTCAATTACAATATTTGCCGGACTGATATCGGTAATGTTCCCCCGGATGTATTCGTACATAATGGTTTGCTTTATAACTCGTCTTCTTCGCTGGCTTCAATGTCAACACTTTCATCCACCTGGTTCGGGTTTATTTCGTATTTCCGGAGCGGATTACGTGTTATCTCTTCGTAAATTTCCCTGCTTTTGTAAATATCTATGGCCAGATAAAGTGCCTGGCGGAACGATTCGGGCGATGCTTTGTCTTCTCCTGCGAGCGAGTAGGCCGTTCCGTGCGCAGGTGATGTTCTGATAACCGGAAGACCGGCGGTGTAGTTGACTCCTCTTTCGAATGATGCCAGTTTGAACGGTATTAAACCCTGATCGTGGTACATGGCCAGAATGGCGTCAAACTTTCGGTAGTCTTCCGAGCCAAAAAAGCCGTCAGCAGGGTAGGGGCCCAAAGCCACAATTCCTTCTTTTTTTGCCTGAGCAATGGCTGGAATAATAATCTCTTTTTCTTCGTGGCCCAGCAAACCGTTGTCGCCCGCATGTGGATTTAATCCAAAAACTGCAATACGTGGTTTGGTAATGGCAAAGTCTTGCTGAAGCGATTTGGCAATGATTCTTATTTTCGAAAGGATGGCTTCTTTGCTTAAACTTTGTGCCACCTTCGAAATTGGAATATGAGTGGTTACCACACCAACTTTCATGGTTTCGCTTACCATTAGCATGGCATAATCTTCAGTATTGAATTTTTGTGCCAGGTATTCGGTGTGCCCCGGAAAATGGAAATTGTCATTCTGAATATTGTCCTTGTTAATCGGGGCGGTTATCAGCGCATCAATGTATCCATTCTGAAGATCAGAAACGGCTCTTTCCAATGCCTGAAACGACGACATACCGGCCTCTGCTGTTGATTTGCCAAGCTCTACACGTACATTTTCATCCACACAGTTAATAATATTGGCTTTCTGCTGGTAAGCTTCTTTAGTGTTTCGAATGTGGTTGAAGCTTACATCGTTAATATTTAGTGCTTTGCGGTGGTAGGCTGCTACTTTTGGCGATCCGTAAACAATGGGAGTACACATTTCAAGAATGCGCGGGTCTTCCAGTGTTTTCATTATCACTTCGTAGCCAATTCCGTTAATATCGCCGTGTGTTATACCGATTCTGATTGAATCCTGTCTATTGTGTCTCATCTGATTATCGTTTCGCTTTTAGGCCTCCTGAGAGGCGGTGCAAAGTTAATTTTTTAATTGAAAGTTTCCTACAGCTCAAAAGGCTGTGGATATGTACTGTAATATTCTCGTTTTTAGCAGATACGGTAATTGAGCCGCTTAAAGCATATTTTTAAGAAACCGGTATAAGAGACGTGTCCCAAAGCCGGTTCCTCCGGCCGGGCGATAGGCATCGGCTTCTTTTTGAAAAGGAGTTCCTGCCGAATCGATATGAATCCAGTTGTACGATGTAAAATGTTCCAGAAATTTACCGGCTATGGTTGACTGCCCTTCCCTGGTACCGAGATTGTTCATGTCAGCAATTTTTGATTTTAATGACTGGTCATATTCTTCCCAGAGCGGTACTTCTATCAGGCGTTCGTAGGTTTCGAAACCTGCACTTTTTAAGTTTTCGATGTTTGCAGCCGAATTTCCCATTACAACAGCTGCATGCGGTCCGGCCACAATGTCGGCAGCACCAGTTAACGTTGCATAGTCAATTACCAATTGCGGATCGTATTTTTTTGCATAGCTAAGCGCATCGGCGAGCGTAAGCCGTCCTTCGGCATCGGTATTCAGAACTTCAACCGTTGTACCGTCAAACATGGTAATTATATCGCCCGGGGCATAGGCGTTCCCATCGGGGCGGTTGTCGGTAGCAGCAACCAGTCCTACTACGTATAGCGGAAGTTTGTTTAACGCCAATGCATAAATTGTTGCGGCGATTACAGCCGCTCCGGCCATATCGGTTTTCATAAAATCCATAGAGTTGGCGGTTGGTTTCAGACTAAGTCCACCGGTGTCGAAAACAATTCCTTTGCCTACCAAAACAATTGGTTTTGTATTTACTGCGTTTTGAGGTTTCCATTCAAGAATATTAAAAGTGGGAGGTTCGATACTGCCTTTGTTTACAGCCAAAAGCCCACCCATTTTTAATGATTCAATTTTTGTTTATTAAAAACATCAAGTGTGAATCCGGCAATGTCGCTAAGTTTTTCCAGCTCTTTTGAAAGTTGGGGGGCGCTTAAAAACGAGTTGGGCTCGTTTACCAGATCGCGGGCAGCAAAAACAGCACGTACCAGGTTTAGCAGTTCTTCCACATCCGGTTCAGAAACGTTGTCTTCAACAACAAAAATTTCTGCCAAAACAAATGTTTCTTTTTCTTTCAGGTATTTATTAAAGGAATAAGAAGTTAAAAACAAGCCTTCCAGAAAATCCTGCAAAAGTGGCGAACTGCATTTATTAACCAGACAAACAGAATTTATTTGTGCACTTTTAAGTTCATGGAATAGTTTTGCTCCTGCTTTCCGGGCTGCTTCCCGTATGAGATAGTTTTCTGATGGCTTTATTTTTCCAAAGAATTTTAATTCAGGGTAATTCAGTAACGAACATTCTGTTTCTTTTTCAAACTTCTGAGACAGATATTCTTTTTCATTTGGATTTAAATTAAAGGAATTTAGCTGTTCTTTATTCTCGAAAAGCGTGGCTGTTGAGCAATCCTGTTTCGGATTTTTTATAATTGAAATTGTAGGAAACATTGCGTATGATTTTGAGTAATTTTTACTTTAAATATTTGTAAGAACATAACGTTTGGTACCGGAAAATGATTCAGAAAGTGTTCTTTTATTTGTTTCGGCGTTGTATTTAGCCCATTATTTACTTTTAATATGTGCCAGGACATCTTTCATATCCAGAACTTCAAATCCGTGGATAAGGTATTTTTTTATAAATGAATTAACGGTTGGATTTTGTGCCGTCTTTGATAGAATAATATCGACCGCTTTTATATACGCCACCGACCTTTGTTCCGGTGTTAAATCGGGGTGGTTGAAAAGTACCAGGTAATCAAATATTTTATCGGTATATGCCGAAGAGTGGATCAGTGTTTCGTCAGAAAAATCCACATCGTCCAGATAGGTCTTTTGCAAGGCAATTGTACGTTCTTTTTTCGATAGGAAAGCGTCGGACATTGGTTTTCGCTTCAACGAAATTAGTTTGGCTGCAAAGGTTCCAGCATTTTGCCGGGCAGTTTGTTCTACCCGCGAATCCCAATCCATTTGCAGGCGGTTATATTCGTTGGAGGTTTGAATGGCTTTTGCCGAGTCGTTTTTTTGCCAGAGCAGATCAACTTCCTTTTCCATAAGCCCCAATGCATAGTCGTATTCATTTTGTCGTTTCAGAAAATCATACCAGGTTTTGTTTTCTTCTGAGTGTACAACTTTCAGGCTGTTTACCGGATCTTTGAAATCAAGCGCTACATCGATGTCCTCTTTGTTGAAAATTAAGTCCAGTTGTTGCGGGTCTTCTTTCATTATGCGGGCATATGGTGTAAGTCCGAAATCCAGTCTTAATATCGCAGGAGCTTTATCGTCAGGCAGTGAAAACTGCACCTGCCCGTTTATGGTACGGGCGCTGTCGGTTTTTGTGTAAACGTCGCCTTCCACCCAACCCAGCACCACCGGATTGTCGGGTTGGTTTGTGATTGAAATGGTAAGCTTGTATTGCTGAGCAATCCCCTGCCAGGAAATACCAAGTACGAGAAGACTGATAAATGTTATTTTTAGAATTGCTTTATTCATATTTATCCTTTTAAAGTGTGTTAAAAGTACAGAATCAGTTGCGATTCCCGAAGAAGCGTAAGCATAATCTTTAAAAATACCGGCTTGTATTTTTTGTGTATTATTCCTTGGGAAAAGAGCTTTTTGTTCAGAACGATTTGATTAACAGGTATTCTTGAGTGAAAGTGAACTTTGATTGGAAAAAGCAGAAATTCTGACACCTTGAAAAATGAATGTTTTTTTAGAAAAATATTTTGAGTTTTAAGAAAAGCTATTAATTTTGCATCGCTTTTGAAAAGCAAACGTTCTGCAGAACAAAACAATATTCCCTAGTAGCTCAGTTGGTTAGAGCGGCGGACTGTTAATCCGTAGGTCGTAGGTTCAAGTCCTACCTGGGGAGCCAGTACAAAAAGACAAAAACTGTCAAATGATGAAAAACCGTGTAAGTCAGATACTTGCACGGTTTTTTATTTTTGGGTGAATGCCATTAAAAGACCCAAAAATGCCACTTTTAGGCCTGTTTTGGTTACAATTTGGTTACAGAAGAAATCTTAAAGTTTCCTATAACCATTTTTCGAAAGTCTTCATAAGTCTCTGGATTGTCGCATTTTGACTTCGCACAAGTAGCTCATTAAAATTAGTTTAAACACCTAAAATTTAGCATTATGAGTTACAGATTTAAGATTTTCTTCTATGCACGCAAAAACTACGTTGACATCAACGGTGAAATAAGCGTAATGATCAGGTTGATGCTGGACGGCCAGAAGGCCCAGTTTAGCTCGCATTTGAAGGTTGATCCGGCCCTTTGGGATTCAAAATTAAACATGGTAAAAGGAGATTCAACAATAGCCGTTTTAATCAACGAAAAACTCCGTGAAATTAGGATGGAGTTGAACCTACACTACAAAGAATTAAAACAACAGGGTATCTATTTTACGGTTGACAAAATAAAGGATGCCTATCTCGGAGTGAAATCAAAAGTACAAATGTTACTGGTCGTTTTCCGGGAGCATAACGAAGAATTAAAACTTCGGATCGGGAAAGATATTACAGCTGCAGGGGTCAAAAAATACGAACGTACCTGTACTCGTCTGGGGGAGTTTCTGAAACACCGGTATAATATTGATGATATTCCCTTAAAAGAAATAGACTACAATTTCATTTATAGCTTCGAAACGTATTTGACAACCGTTTGGAATTCCAGCGTTAATACGGTGGCCAAATATTTACAGCGATTGAAACATATTGTTGTTCTGGCAAAGCATAATGGCTGGATTCCTTCTAATCCGTTTGTGAACTTTAAGATCAAGTTTAAGAAAGTTGATCGTGGATATTTGACAGAAGACGAGCTCGTCACTATTATGGAGAAAAAGTTTGCGATCAAGAGGCTGGAGCAGGTGCGGGATATTTTTGTGTTTTCCTGTTTTACAGGTCTGGCTTATATCGATGTAAGGAATTTGAATGATAAGGATATCCAAAAGTCTTTTGATGGGCGGCTCTGGATTATAAAAAAACGCCAGAAAACAGATGTGCAGTCGAATATTCTTTTGTTGGATATTCCGAAGAGGATTCTTGATAAATACAAAGGTATGCCAAATGAGAAACGGTTGTTACCCATTATAAGCAACCAGAGGCTGAATTCATATTTAAAAGAGATTGCCGATTTATGTAGTATTGAAAAGAACTTGACATTTCACATAGCAAGACACAGCGTAGAGTATAGTGCTCTAAAAATGAGTAGATTGACGAAGTTTCACAAGCTCACAGGTAACGATTTAGAAACGAGCGAACTTCTTCGGTTTGCGTAACTTCTGCATAAAAT
>JBKEDN010000071.1:0-2495 GCA_047975435.1 Draconibacterium sp.
CTTACCCTTGTTGGGCTTTAGCAAGGAAATATTATCCAAACTGTTTTTTTGTAATATGCTGTTATACAATAATAATACAATAAACGGTTTGGATAATAAATAAGTTTTGATAAGCCACTTTATCCAAATGTTTGGATAAAGTAGCAAAAAACCTTAATGAAGTCTCGTTAAATGCAAAAAACAACTTTACGGCTTAGACAAATGGGGACAATACAGGACATGTTAACGAATTACAATCAGTTCTTTGTGTTTCTAAAATAGGTTTGCCGGGACTGGCATAAATGCCGGTTTCGTCAGCCTATGCAGAAAACAGGGAACACAGGAAACAAAAATATTGAAGAAGCAACCCAACAGGTAAGGGAAAGGATGCCTCTGGAGAAAATCCGGCGTATCCCCAAATACAGGGATTTATCTCAGGAAGGTTACGAGCAGCTTATCAAAGATGCAGAAACCATTGCCCTCTTGATTCTCAGAGCTTTCATTTCAAATAAATAGCGAACCCATTGGTTTGATATTTGCTTATATTTAAGTTTCTGTTTTTACTCAACACATTACCGTTATGAACGATTTAAGCCTTTTTAAACAGTTTGCGCCACAAGCCCCCAAACAATTCCAGGAGGGGAACAATGCCGTCATATATACCCGTGTATCATCTGCCGACCAGGAAGACAACACCAGCCTGGCATCTCAAAAAAAGCATTGCGAAATATATGCCGAGAGAACAGGGTTAAACATAGTTGGGTATTTCGGTGGGACTTATGAATCGGCTAAAACGGACGACCGCAAAGAGTTTAACCGCATGTTGACCTTTGTGAAACGTTCAAAGAATATCAACTACGTAATTGTTTACTCTTATGAACGCTTTTCCCGTTCTGGTATCAACGGGGCCTCCATTGCCGATGATTTGCTGAAAAAGTACGGGGTCATAACCTTGGCAACCACACAGGAACTTGACCCGACAACACCTGCAGGTTCTTTCCAGCAAAAAATACTGTTCCTTTTCGGACAGATGGACAACGAATTAAGAAGAGATAAAATAGTCACAGGGATGAAAGAACGCCTGCTGGAGGGATATTGGGTATGGGATACGCCAAAAGGTTATGATGACTTGAACAAAGGAAGTGGAAAAGCATCCGAACGCAAACTGGTTGTTAACGGAGAGGGAAAAATATTGAGAAAAGCTTTTGAATGGAAAGCTTACAAGCAACTATCCAATGTTGAGATTGCTCGTAAGTTAAATAAAATGGGGGTTAAACTGTCAGACAAGAGGTTAAATGATTTGTTTTTAAATCCCTTTTATTGCGGGCTCATTGTAAGTAAAATGCTTCCGGGGCAGATCATTGAAGGAAAGCACGAACCCTTAGTCTCAAGGGAACTGTTTTTAATGGTGCATAATATCCGTCAGGAAAAAAGGGTTCACGGGTTTGTATATGACAGTGACAATGAGAATTTACCTTTGAAAGTATTTGCGAAATGTGATAAATGCGGTACGCCTTTAACCGGTTATCTGGTAAGAAAAAAAGGGTTGTATTATTACAAATGCAATAAAAAAGGCTGTAAAGTCAACCGTAGTGCCAAAGCGATGCACGAAATGTTCGGGAAAGTGCTGACGATGTTTAAAATAGGGAAAGGGGAGTTTGAATTAGTGAGACTGCAATTAGAGGAACAAATGGCTGTATTTTTCAAATCTCAGCTTGAAGAAGCAAAATCCCTGAAGAATAAGCTGGCAGAAACAAGGAGAAAACTGGACGCCATTGAGGAACGTTTTGTCAACGGCGAGATTGACCGTAACCTGTATGAAAAATTCAGGCCAAAATACGAAAAAGAATGTTTTGAGATTGAACAGGAACTTGGAAGGACAGGCGGTTATAAATCGAACCTTATAAAAGTGGTGGATTTTGCTGCAAAGTTGTGCCTTAACCCATTGGAAATGTGGGGTAAATCAGATTTAGATGGGAAAAGGGTATTCCAAAATTTGCTGTTTCCGGAAGGAATTATCTATAATCGGGAATCAGACAGTTATCGAACCTCCCGTGTAAACTCTTTTTTCTCTCCAATTCCGCAATTAGCAAGGGTTCTGGAAGGGGATAAAAAAAAGGATTTCATCAATTCTGATAAAATCCCCGCTTTGGTTGTCCCGCCAGGGCTCGAACCTGGACTCTTCTGAACCAAAATCAGACGTGTTGCCAGTTACACCACGGGTCAGTCCGTATTATGCCCTTTTGTTAAGGACGGTGCAAAAGTATAAAAAAAAATTATTCTGCAAGGACAGCACTATTATTTTTTGGGACCTTGGCAATTTGTGCTGGTAATGTGTATGTTATCTGTTAATCCTCAATAATTTGTAACAATGGTTACCGCACGGTCCTTTCCCAAAATTACATGTTGCGTTCCAGGTGTGTTTAGCTGGTAAATTTATCGGAGTTTATTGCTTTAAAACTTTATCTTTGCCGGTAATCAAAGAAAGTCGATCATGCAGAATGCCAAACTTATCA
>JBKEDN010000104.1:0-47617 GCA_047975435.1 Draconibacterium sp.
GGAAACCTGGCCTGAAAATCAAAAATCGTTAGGCTTTTAAATTGTTGCTCCATATTATTATTGTTAGATTCCCCCAATTTACTGATTTTTTAGTTATTGACAAAATGCCTAATTCAAAAAAAAGATTTGGATTATTGACCATTCCTGTGGTTGGGTAATTTTCTCCGGCATTGGCTATTAAGGTTGGAATTTTAGATGTCAAAGTGACTTCGTTGATGTAATGCGCTACTTCGGTTCCCAGAAGTCCGACAATAAAATCAATCCCGTTAGCCATTACCAATTTCTGAGTTTTCTTTATTGCCTGCGACGGATAACCAAATTTTACCAACTCTGTAACAGACTCAAATGTGAGTTTTTCTGAAGAAAGTTTGTTAAAAGCAAGGTTTATTCCGTTCATAAACGATTCAGGATAGTCGGGATGTTCGGATGAAGTGGACAATAAAATTCCAACTTTGCAAAGATTACCTTTAGATTTTGCCGCTTTTGTAGAAAAAGGAGCGCCAGTAATTGCTGCGCCTAAACCCAAACCGGCGTGTTTAAGGAAGTTTCTTCTGCTATTCATGTGGTGTATGATGTTGTAGAGTTTATAATTTCATACAATTTAAGACATTATTATCTTAAATAAAAGTGATGTTAATTATTGGGTGAAAAAATGATTGAAACAAAACTTTCAAAACTACTTCTGATAAAACAGATGATACGAATTTAAGTCTCGAATATCTGGTTGATATTCAGTACCTATAGAAACATGGACCGCATGGAAAAGGCAGATTATCATCAATGGACATGTGTTATAGGTTTGTATAAATAATTCTCGTAGTATAGCAATTTGTTTATTTGATGTGTTTGATTGTGAGTGTGTTGTGTTGTTTTTGTTATTTAGAATCAATATTGGTATTGACTAATGTATCATATTGTCGTAACTTGCACTAACTGTTAAATCACTTGAATTCGTTTATGAATTCAGAATAATACAGAAGATAGACGCCAAAGCCCTTTTTTCATTAGAATTTTTAGCATAGCCTTTTTTAGGGCTAAACCATGTGTGCATAGGTTTTTTATTTACAAACCCTAGCTCCTTTTATAATGATTTACGAAACCTTACAAATTCTAAAAGAACAGCTTGAGAAATATTTTGAGGAAGTGGGATTAAAAGTAACACTTGTCCTTGACAATGTGGCCTTGTTCGAGTCCGGGGCAAAAGATGCTGATAAGTTAGATGGCAAAGTTATTCTGACACTTCTTAACCTTGAAGAAGAGATAACGATGAAAAATATATCGGTTACCCGCGTGGTCAATAATAAAGCCGAATATAAAAATCCACCGGTTAACCTGAATATTTATCTGCTGGTAAGTGCCAATTGCGGTACTTACGATTATTCGTTACGCAGTATCTCACGGACACTTGAATTTTTTCAGGGGAAAAGAATATTTACTTCATCCAATACCATATATAACCGGGAAAATGTATCAATTGATATTCTGGATCATTTCAAATTTATAGTTGATTTATATACTCCCGGATTTGAAGTGATAAACCACATTTGGGGAACACTGGGAGGGAGACAACTACCCTCGGTTTTATATAAGATACAGATTTTACAGATTGACCGTGATAAGAAGCTGTCAACCGGAGAAGTTATTACACACATTGGCGGAACCCTCAAAAACATACAATAATGGCCTTCTCGATAAAATATAAACCACTTTTCGAAGTCAGAATTCATCACAAGTATTTCCTGAATATGGGGACAGATGATTTTTTTCTGATGAGTGAAGAGGACAAAGAAAAACAACTTGCCGGCTATAAAGTCTCAAAATTTTTTTTAGTCGTTCCTACAACAAAAAGCCGCAATTTACTTGCCGGTCAGCATTTGGTTTTTTCTCTGACAAATACCGGCTTTGTGATTTGGGTTCAGGTAAGTGATGCAGATGATACCATTCCATTTATTTCGTTAGACGATGCATTGGAGCTTACCTTTTTGTTGAAACCATTAAATCACACATTCAATAATTTTACAGAACTCTCGTTTACGAGCGCCGGCAAGTTATTTTTCTTTAGTAATTCCCGTCTCGAAACCGAACCGGTATCATTCCCTTTCATTAAACTGCTTGACGATCATCTTCCGGTTTCCGAAAACTTTCTTTTGAGTTTGGATGGAGAAAAAAAAGTAAAAGCAGAGCTGAGCCGAAGCGAACAAAGTAACAATTGGTTTGGATTAATCAAAATAAGAATGCAGTCGGATGATCCCACATTGAATGTAACTGTAAGTCCGAATGAAATTCATACAAATATTCCTGTATTCGAGATTCTTTTTGAAAACAGAAAAACCGTTTGGCGATATTTTTTCGATGAAAAACCAAAAGTAAAGACCAATGATAGCGTAACAGAGGAAACCGCATCGGGCCTGCAACTTATTACAAAAGTTCCTCAACCATTAACCGAAAAGGGTTTTGTTTCGATTCAACTGGATGGAACCCAGCTTCCGAATCCTGATGCACAGGTGATCAAACCCAATTCCATTGACAGCAAGATATACTCAGAAATATATATGTAACAATCAAAATTAAACAGTTATGGCAACAACGTACAAAACACCCGGTGTTTATGTGGAAGAAATATCCATATTTCCGCCATCGGTCGCTCAGGTAGAGACCGCAATCCCCGCCTTTATCGGTTACACCCAATCGGCTGTAATTGATGGCGTTGACTTTCATTCCGACAGCATTATTAAACCCATTAAAATAGGCTCGTTAAAAGAGTACGAGTTCAATTTTGGTGGTGCCCCCAATCCTACAACCATTGAAGTAGAACTGAAAACGGATAATTCGGTGAAAACCGCTGTTGTAAACGGTGAGTTTCTAATCTATGATTCGTTGCGTATGTTTTTTGCCAATGGCGGTGGCGATTGTTTTATCGTTTCTGTTGGAAGTTACGATTCCGATCCGTTTGTCTCGGCTAAAATTGCAAGTACAAAAGATGCTTTATTAAATGGGCTCGCTTCGTTGGAAAAGGAAGACTTACCTACGCTACTGGTTATTCCGGAGTCGGTTCATCTTTCAGAAGAAGGAGCCGGACAGGTGCACGTTGCAATGCTGGCTCAGTGCAATAAATTACAGGATCGTTTCTCTGTTATGGATATTGTAAATGGTGATAAGGAAACCGGTAATCCGGTTTTAAAATTCAGGAATAATGTTGGAATGAATTACCTGAAATACGGAGCTGCGTACTATCCATGGATCAAAACTACCTTGCCGTTTAAAGTGGATTACGATACCATTGTTAATGGTACTTATAAAAAGGGAGCCAATCTCGCTTTTCCTGTAAAGACTGTTTTTAACAGTACCCTTGTTGAGATTATTGATCATCTTGCCGATGATATTAATGCCAAAACAGAACCAACACCCCTGGAATCGATTACAACACGTCCGCAACTGATTTTGCAGTCAACAGTAATTTACCAGCGGTTTCAAACCTTTAATGATCTGACTTTTCAGGACAGCGACCTTAACGATACGAAGTCGGCAGCCAGCTTGCATGCAAAAGTAATCGCACCCGATACTGCTTTCCATAAATTGGTAAAACTGTTCTATGAATATGTTTATTTCAGCGATGCAGCCAATGGAAGTGTTCCGGCTGGCCCACCATGGGATAGTCCGATTTTGACTTTAGCTGACTTTGGTACTGATTTTCCTGACTATACATTTGCAGCACCTACAACTACTGTCAACGATATTTATACAACAACAAGCACAGCTTTAAATGCTGCACCTTATTTTGTGGCTCTCTACGACAAGCTCAATGCATTAATAAATAGTTTTTATGCTGAGTTGGCAGCAACCCGGAAAGCTCGTACCGAAACTTTATTGCAGATTGATCCGGTTTATGCCGGCGTAATGGCTGCTGTACTTCAGAAAGGAGTTGTATTGCCGCCAAGCGGAGCCGTTGTTGGAATTTATGCAGCGGTTGATGAAAACCGGGGAGTTTGGAAAGCTCCGGCTAATGTCAGCATTTCGGCTGTTAAAGGCCCTGCTGTTAATATTACTTCTGAAGACCAGGAGAGCCTGAATATTGATACAGAAGCCGGGAAATCGGTAAATGCCATTCGTGCCTTTACCGGAAAAGGTACCCTGATTTGGGGGGCACGTACACTCGCCGGAAACGACAATGAGTGGCGCTATATTTCGGTACGCAGGTTTTTTAATATGGTGGAAGAATCGGTTAAAAAAGCCACCGGTGTTTTTGTGTTTGAACCCAACGACGCCAACACCTGGGTAAAGGTAAAGGCAATGATCGATAATTTCCTGAACAAACAATGGAAAGCAGGCGCACTGGCCGGCCCGACTCCCGACAAAGCTTATTTTGTAAAAGTGGGTTTGGGCGAAACCATGACGGCCCAGGACATCCTGGAAGGATATATGATCGTTGAAATCGGAATGGCTGCAGTAAGGCCCGCTGAATTTATTGTCCTGAAATTCTCACACAAAATGCAGGAAGCTTAATAATCGAATAATCTTTAAATGTTATAGTTATGGCAACAACATATCCAATTCCAAAGTTTCATTTTAAAGTTAGCTTTGGAGATACAGATTTTAATTGCACCGAAGTTTCAGGCCTCGATTTTGAAGCCGAAGTGATCGAATACCGTTCGGGAGCCGATGCGGAATACCACAAAACCAAACAGCCCGGGCTTTCGAAATACAGCAACATTACTTTAAAGCGGGGAACCTTTGTGGATAAAGGCCGCGAGTTCTACGAGAAATGGGTGAAAACCGTCTATTTTCAGGAAAAAGGTGAGCAGTTCAGGGGTGATCTGGTGATCAGTCTTTTAAACGAAAGCCACGAGCCAGTGGTAAGTTGGAAGGCAATCAATGCCTATATCACAAAAATTCAATCCACCGATTTAAAAGCGGACGGAAACGAAATTGCGATTGAAACAGCAGAGTTTGTTCATGAAAAACTGACCATGATCGAATGACAGGCTATTATCCACCCATAGGATTTCATTTCAGCGTAGAGTTTTCAGAGATTTCTGCCAACGGTAAAGAACAACAGTTTCAGTCGGTTACCGGCTTGTCAGTTGATATTGATACGGAAGAGATTGCGGAAGGTGGCGAAAACCGGTTTAAACACAAAATCCCGGTTCGTACCAAATATCCAAACCTGGTATTAAAGCGTGGTTTGCTGGTCGACTCGGAAGTGATAAAGTGGTGCCGCGATGCTGTGGAGAACTTTCAGTTTAAACCCACGGGGATTATCGTAAAACTGCTGAACGAGAAACACGAACCACTGGTTAGCTGGAGTATCGTTCATGCGTATCCCGTGAAATGGAGCCTGGGCGACCTGAATGCCGAAGAAAGCAAACTGGCAATTGAAACGCTGGAATTAACCTACAACTACTTTAAAGTGATTTAATTATGCCGATCGAAATTAAAGAACTTCACATTCGAATAAATGTGTCGGACGAAGCCGGTCAAGCGACAGCTTCCGCAGCGCCTGTTAATTCAAAAGAAGAAATTATTGAAGCCTGTGTGGAGCAGGTAATGGAAATTCTGGATAGAAAGGAGGAGCGCTAAAATGTCAGGAGAACTGGTAAAACTTCAGATAAAAGCATACAGTGATGAGCAGTTTAATAACGAGGTGGCCAATGGCGAATTTCGTACCCTGTTGAATCCTGAGAAATACATCTTTAAATACAAGGTGGAACAAAATGATCAGCAGGCATCGGGGACAAGTTCGTCGGCACCGCGTTATAACCGCACACCGCCCGAAGATCTGGAACTGGAGTTTATTTTTGACCGCACGGGTGTTCTTTTAAATTATGGTGATCCATCTACTGCTTCCGACGATCATTTATCGGTTGACGAAGGTGTGGGGATTGCCGATGATGTGGATCAGTTTAAACGCGTGGTTTTCGACTACAATGGCGACGAGCACCGCCCGAACTACCTGATCATCACCTGGGGAGCACTTTTGTTTAAAGGCGTGCTTACCGAAATGGACATCACTTTTAAGTTGTTTAAATCCGATGGAACGCCGCTGCGTGCCACAGCCACAGCGAAGTTCAAAGGTTTTATCGAGGACAATCTGAGGGTAGCGCTGGAAAACAATACTTCTCCCGACTTAACCCACGTAAGGATTGTTAAGGAAGGCGACACGCTTCCGCTGATGACATTCCGTATTTATGGTGATTCAAAATATTACCTGGAGGTGGCAAAAGTGAACAAGATTACCAATTTCAGAAAACTGAAGGTTGGTCAGCAAATTTTCTTTCCACCCATAGAAAAAGTCTCGTAATATGCCCGAACAAAGAGTTATACCGACACAGCGGTCTGCCGATCTGGTAACCTGGAAAATACTGATTGAAGGCGAAGAATTATCTTCAAGTTACCAGGTACTGAGCATTGCTGTTGAAAAGGAGATCAACCGGATTCCGTGGGCAAAAATCGTTTTGTTAGACGGCGACCCGTCTGCACAGGATTTTGCTTTAAGCAATGAAGCATTCTTTGTCCCGGGAAAAGAGATTGAAATAAAAGCGGGGTACCATTCTGATGAGGAGACGGTTTTTAAGGGCATTGTTATCCGTCATAATTTATCGATTCGGTCCGACAAGGCACAACTGGTGATCGAATGCAGGGACAAAGCGGTAAAAATGACGATTGGCCGGAAAAGCAAGTATTTCTACGAAAGTAAAGACAGCGATGTTCTGGAAGAAATTATTGGCGCTCATAATCTGGAAAAGGATGTGGAAGCAACGTCGGTAGATTATCTCGAAATGGTGCAATACCGGGTAAGCGACTGGGATTTTATGATCGCCCGTGCCCAGGCCAACAGCAAAGTTTGTGTGGTGGACGACGGGAAAGTTGCGGTAGTGACACCGGATTACAGCCAGCAAGAAAAATTGACACTGGTTTACGGCGCTACCATCCTTCATTTTGATGCGGAAATTGACGCCCGGAATCAGTTTGGAAACATTACCTCCTTTGGTTGGGATGTGGCGAACCAGGAAGTTTGGGAGCGGGAAGCCGCAGCATTGAATGTTCAGTTAAACGGAAATATTTCGGCGGATGAACTGGCATCGGTGATCGATCTGGAAAAACTGGAGTTAAAAGATGGCAGCGGGCTTAACGATGCCGGCTTACAGGCTTGGGCCGATGCCCGGAACCTGTTTAACCAGCTTTCAAAATGCCGGGGAAGTGTTCGTTTTCAGGGAGTTGCTGATGTAAAGCCGAATACCACCATTACGCTGGCAGGAGTTGGCGATCGTTTTAACGGGAAAACCTATGTGTCAGCCGTTCGTCATCAGTTAACGGAAGGAAACTGGACGATTGATGCCCAGTTTGGTATCGATTCAAAATGGTTTACCGATAAATCGGATATCAACGAACTTCCGGCGTCGGGCTTGCTTGGGGCGGTTCACGGATTGCACATCGGAAAAGTAACACAGTTACAGGACGATCCGGAGGGAGAATACCGGGTGTTGGTGCGAATGCCGCTGATCAACAACGACGAACAAGGTGTTTGGGCGCGGGTGGCCACATTGGATGCGGGCAATAACCGCGGTTCGTTTTTCCGGCCAGAAATTGACGATGAGGTAATTATTGGCTTTCTGAATGGAAGTCCGAACGACCCTGTAATTCTGGGAATGCTAAACAGCAGCGCCAATCCTGCTCCGTTGGAGCCGGAAGATGCCAACAATGAAAAAGGTTTTGTGACACGTAGTGAAATCCGCTTCATTTTTAACGACGACGATGTGAGCGTGACCATGGAAACACCCAATGGAAACAAAATGGTGATCAGTGATGCGGATGGAGGAATTAAACTGGAGGATGAAAACGGCAACCTGATTCAGATGGATGCTGATGGAATTACCATTGAAAGCGCAAAGGATTTGAACTGCAAATCTTCGGTAAATACGACAATAGAAAGCGGCTCCAACCTTGAATTGTCGGCAAGTGCACAGTTTAAGGCCGAAGGAGGAGCCGGTAGCAGTTTGGAATCATCGGCTATTACAGAAATAAAAGGATCAATGATTAAAATTAACTGATATGCCACCTGCTGCAAGAATAACCGATATGCATGTTTGCCCGATGGTTACCGGAACTGTTCCGCATGTGGGGGGACCAATACTTCCCCCGGGATGCCCGACGGTGCTGATTGGCGGACAACCGGCAGCAAGGGTGGGAGACATGGCAACCTGTACCGGGCCGCCTGATTCCATAGCAGTGGGATCCGGAACCGTATTGATTGGCGGAATGCCGGCTGCAAGATTGGGAGATTCTACAGCACATGGAGGAACAATTGTAAGCGGTTTTCCAACCGTAATGATTGGAGGATAACAATGGAAAAACAACACTCATTTTTAGGAACAGGATGGAGCTTTCCGCCTGAATTTCAGAAAGAAAACAAAGCGGTGAAAATGCTTTGGGACGAGGAAGACATCAACAGCAGCCTGCACATTTTGCTGACAACCCGCCTGGGAGAACGCATTATGGTGCCCGATTACGGTTGCAACCTCGATGAGTTGCTGTTTAAACCATTAAACCTGACTGTAAAAACATATGTGATCGACCTGATAAAACGGGCAATTCTTTATCACGAACCAAGAATTGATGTCAATAAAATTGCGATTGATCCGGTGAATGAACTGGAAGGCGAGTTGCTGATCAACATCGATTACACGATCCGAACAACAAATTCAAGAAGAAATATGGTTTTCCCGTTTTACAAAACTGAGGGTACTGAACTATAAAAACACACTAAATGACAGGTTGCGGAAAAGACATATTACTCATGCGCGAAGGAACGGAGCAAAAACAACGTTTCAGCGAAATGCTTGATCCTTCGTGGGTTAAACTCAATAACTTTGGTTTAAGCGAATGGATGAAGTTTGCCTGGAACTTTGCAGCTCATCTCCAGTATTACGGGGTGGATAACGACAAAGTAACTTCCGGAAACTGGCAGGATTTCTTTTTCTCGAAAGAGGAATTGGAAGCTTTCCTGAAAAAAGTGGAAGAAGGACAGGAAATTACACCTCACCTGGCGTTGTTCGTAACCTTTGTAAAATTGCTGGAGGTTACGCAAAAACATTTTAACAGTCTTACGCAAAGTCATCTCGATTTTTATTTTAACCGCGTACTGAAAATTGAAAAACAGGCCGCTGTGGGCGATCAGGTTCATATTCTTTTTGAGCTGGCCAAAAATGCCGTGGATGAAAAAATTGCCGCACAAACTCAACTGGATGCAGGAAAAGATGCAGCAGGGAAGAAATTGATTTATCAGACGAAAGAAGAACTGATTGCAAACCAAACCGTTGTGGCACAACTGAAAAGTGTTTACAACGATCATGAATTCAGTAAAATAAAAGCGGCTGAAGTGGCCAATTCGTTTGATGGCTTAGGCGATGATTTTCCGAACAAAGAAGTCAAATGGTGGCCCTTTGGTTATTTCGAACCTGCTCCAAAAGAAGGCGAACCCGATTTACGCGAATATCCCGAGTTGCCGGATGCAAAAGTTGGTTTTGCGGTTTCGGGCGAAATACTCGAATTACAGGAAGGCGAACGCGATGTATTGATTCAGTTAAAGTTCGATAGTAATCTTTCCGGAGGTATTTCCCGCGATGAACTGGAAGCAAACCTGGAGATATTTTGCACGGGAGAAAAAGGCTGGATCGGTCCTTTGGAAATCCTGGAACAATCGGGAGGAGAAGAAGGTGATCCGGTAGCTTTTAGTTCCGGTGTAAAAAGTAGCGACCTGAAAACATTGAATATTTTGTTTCGTATTCCGAAAGAAGAAACAGCGGTGGTAAAATACGATGCAAAAATACATGTAGAGCATTTTAATGCCGGTTTCCCGGTTTGCCGCGTGCTTTTCAAAACTGCTAATCCGGATGCCCATGCACTCTACCGCCAATTGATTGCAAAAGAACTGGTTTCTGCCGGTATAGAAGTTTATGTGAAGGGTGCTGAAAGCCTTTCATTATCAAACGATTTTGGTAATATTAATGCCGCCAAGCCTTTTTATCCTTTCACAACTCAACCTGTCAAGAAATCGAAGTTCAACATCAACTATCCCGAATTATTTAAAAAGAAATGGGGAAATCTTCATGTAAAAATCGACTGGAAAAACACGCCGGATGATTTTGCCAAATGGTACGCTGCCTATCGAAAGAGTTTCAAATTTCAGATGAGCTCGCTCGATTACGCCAACGGAATTTTCAGCCAGGATTACCTGGATTCCCTTACAAACGTGATGGCTTTACGGGTGAACATTGATACTCCGGCAATGGAACGGATTACAGGAAATGCCAAATTCAATTTTAGCAACCTGATCATTTCTTCCGACGAAGATTTTACGGCAGCAGTTGAAATTTACCAGAATGAAGACTGGGAATTTGTCGCAGATAAAAAGGAAATTCCTTTGTTTGATACCAAAGAAGACGACGGGGCCTTTTCAATGAATTTTGATGTTTTGAACCCCGAACCTGACGACGACAATACCGGGCCGGTTCGTTTGTCACTGATTCAGCCTTTTCTGCACGATATGTTCCCGCGATTGTATGCGGTTGCCATGAGCAGTGAAGATAAAAACGTGCTGATTCCCAACGAACCTTATACGCCTTTTATTGAAAAAATAACACTGAATTACACCGCAAAAGCTGAACTGAAACCCAACGGAGAAAGCTACGATATCGAAGACTTTGACCTGTTTCACGAACATCCGTTTGGGCAGGCAAAAGAATCGATCACAAGTAAGTTGTCCAATAAAATAGTCGCAAAACAGGAAGCCACCAAATTGTGGGTGGTTCCGAATTATTGCAAAGGTGGCGAACTGTACATTGGTTTGGAAAATGCGCAAAAACAACAGATTGTTTCTTTGCTGATCCAGGTGCTGGAGGGAAGTGAAAATCCGGAGGCAGAATCTTTCGTAGGTAAACAAAAAGTGGAATGGTGGATGCTGTGTAACAACGATTGGAAACAGTTGGATTCGACTGCCATTATTGCCAATGAAACGGATAATTTGCTGAAATCGGGGATTTTGAAATTTACGGTTCCCAAAGAGGCGACCAATGACAATACTTTACTTCCGGCAGGCCACATGTGGCTGAAGGCGCGGATTCATAAAAAATACAACGCGGTTTCAAAAGCCATCGGAATTCATGCACAGGCAGTGGTGGCTACATTTTCTGATAACCAGAATGATCTTTCGCATTTAGAGAATGGATTGACTGCTGAGACCATTTCGAAAATGATTTTCAGGATTCCGAAGGTAAAAAGTTTGTTGCAGCCTTACAGTTCGTTTGGCGGTAAACCCGGGGAAAGTGATGCGGATTACTACCGGCGTGTCAGCGAACGCTTGCGGCATAAAAACAGGGCAATTTCGTTGTGGGATTATGAACACCTGGTACTTCAGAATTTTCCTGAAATTCACAAAGTAAAATGCCTGAACCACACGTGTTCTAAAATTGTAAACAAGCAGCGAAAAACGCGTTACCTGGCGCCGGGAAGTGTTGCCGTGGTAGTGGTTCCAGACATTGTCAATAAAAATGTGTTCGATATTTATCAGCCGCGTGTAAGCAAAGCCACCCTGAATAAAATTGAAAACTACCTTAAAAAACTCAACTCGCCGTTGATAAATACGGTGGTCATCAATCCTGAATACGAGGAGGTAAAAGTGGTGTTAAAGGTTCAGTTTACTGCCGGTTTTGATAATGTGTATTACAAAAAAATACTGAAAGAGGATTTGACCAAATTGTTGTCGCCGTGGGCATTTGATACCGCCGCTGAAATTCGTTTTGGTTTGTCGCTGCACAAAAGCGTGGTGATCAATTATGTGGAAAAACTGCCGTATGTGGATTTTGTAAGCGATGTAAAACTGTTTCAGAAAATTGCCGGAACCGAAGCTGAGGTAAAAGTGGCTGTTCCGTCGAGCCCCGAAGCAATTCTGGTTTCCTCAAAAGCACATGTTGTGGACGACCTGGTAAACGACTGTTCTAAAAACGAAATTGAACCCGCAGAAAAATGTCAGAGCTAACAAAACATATTACCATACCGAAAAACGTGGCATCGAACGATGACCGGGATTATGAATTTCTGCGCCGGAAAGGACAGGAATACATCGAACAGCTTTCCGGAAAAGTATGGACAGATTACAACGAACACGATCCGGGCATCAGTATCATGGAGATGCTGTGTTATGCGATTACCGATCTTGGTGCGCGTATCAGTATGCCGTTGGAGAATATTTTAACTCCTCCTATCGGGGATGGTTCTGTTGACGATCAGTTTTTTAAAGCTACCCAGATTCTACCTTCGAAACCCGTAACGGAAGCCGACTACCGCAAGCTTTTTATCGATATTGAAGGCGTTAAAAACTGCTGGCTGAAGAAATACGGGAAAACAGTTTATGTGGATTGTAAACACGATCTGCTCTCGTATGATCCCGATGATTTTTCGGGGCTTGAAAAACACAACAAAAATGAATTTATCCTGAATGGATTGTACCGGGTTATCGTTGATTTTGACGAGCAGTTTTTGAGTGAGTTTGAAGATGAAGAGGCGAAAAAGGAGGAGATCAAAAAGCAGATTATTGACACCTACCATAAAAACCGCAATTTATGCGAGGATCTGGTGGAAGTGGAAGAGGTAGAAACATTTCCGGTGCAGGTGTGTGCCAGTATTGAAGTGGAACCGGATGTGGATGAAGAAAAAGTACATGCACAGATTTTACGGGCCATCGATAAGTATTTGTTGCCCGATATTTGGTTTTACTCTTTGCAGCAAATGTTTGACAGGGGATATACTTCGGATCAGATTTTTGACGGCCCGGTTCTCGGAAATGGTTTTATCGATTCCCAGGAACTGGAAAAGGCCCGGCTGAGAAAAGAAGTCCGACTTTCGGATTTGATGCAGTTGGTGATGAACATAGAGGGCGTGAAACTGATCAAAGATATGTCGGTCAACGATTGCGCAAATCCCACCAGCGATAAAGATGTCTGGCTGGTTTGTGTTCCGGACGATAAAAAGCCAATTCGTTGTCATCTCAGTGCGTTTTCTTATTACAAAGGCGTTCTTCCTGTCAACATAAACAAGAAGGCGGTTAATGCCTATCTCACTCAATTTGAGGAAGAGGAAAAAGCTTTACAGGAAGAAGCCAAAATAGGAAAAGAGATTCTTGTGCCTGAAGGTGAATACCTGCAAACCGGGGATACAACCACCATTCAAAATGATTTTCCGGAAACATACGGAATCGGGCCGGTTGGTTTGCCCAAACGCTCCACTGTTGCCCGAAAAGCACAAGCCAAACAACTGAAAGCCTATCTCTTGTTTTTCGATCAGGTTTTTGCCAGCTATTTTGCACACCTGAGTAAGGTGAAAGATCTATTGTCGGTAAACAACAAGCTTTCAAAAACTTATTTTACACAGGCAGTTAACAACCTGAAAAATTTCAACGAAATCGTTCAGGATTATCCACTGGAGGATGACGATTTGCTGACAGAACAGTTGTTGGCTGATCTGGATGAAAACATTGCCAGGAAGAACCGTTTACTCGATCATTTGTTGGCCCGTTTTGCTGAGCGATTCAGTGAATATGCCTTTCTGATGAAAACTTTGTATGGAAAGTTTGCCGACCAGTCGATGGTGGATACCAAGCAACTTTTCCTTTCAGAATATGGTGAAATAACCGACGGAGACAACAACATTATAAACAAGGGAATCAGTAACTGGCGGGGCAGTGCTTTCAATTATTTTGAACAGGCAAACGAGGATCTTTGGGATACCGAAAATGTGGCCGGAGTTCAAAAACGAATTGCCCGTTTGTGCGGGATGAAAGATTACGGCCGCCGCAATCTCTCCGAATCGTTTGTGGAGGTGTATGATTTGATCGATTCCGAAGGAGAAAAAGTATATCGATGGCGGATAAAAGATACAAACGGAACGCCTGTTTTGTCGGCTACCGTAAACTACAAATCCCCGCGCTATGCAGAAGATGAAATGTATTTCTCGATTCTGAAAGTGATCGAAACTTCGCCTGAAACAATCAAAAAAGCTTTTCGGAATGAAATCGGTGACGAGTACGAGGTAGGGAAGTTTGAAATCCAAAAAGCGGAAAGCGGAATGTATTCGTTTGACGTGATCAACACCGAGGCCGATCCCAACAGCGTGGACCGGATTATAGCCCGTCAGTTTTTGTATTACGAAACACAGGAGGAACTGAAAGAGGCGATTATCAGCCTGATCAACTTTCTGAGAAACGATTTTACAGATGAGAGGATGTTTATTGTTGAACACATTCTTTTGCGTCCCGATGTCACCGGCGAAGAAGGATTTATAGACGAATTTATGCCCGTTTGCACCGACAACTGTGAGAATTGCGAACCCATCGATCCGTATTCGTACCGGGTAACCGTTGTATTGCCGGGCTGGACGTACCGTTTTAGCAACATGGATTTCCGGAATTTTATGGAAGAGTTGATCCGCCGCGAACTTCCGGCACATATTCTTGCCCGTATTTGCTGGATTGGCGACCGCAAAGGCAGCGTTGAAGATGAGAAGAATGATATGCTTCATTTCGAAAAAGATTACAAAGCCTTTTTGTTAGCCAAAACAAACATCGGGCAGGTACAGGACAAATCAGCATTGAAGAATTTGATAAAGTCAATCACCGAATTAAACACCATTTATCCATCCGGAAGGCTAATCGATTGCGACGATGAGGAAGATTCGCTGCAAGGCCGGATTATTTTGGGGAGAACAAACATTGGAAACCTTTAATTACAGAAGCAATGACACCGAAATTAACAGAAATTACTACCAAGTACCATACATTTGTTGAAAACCAGGTACTCACGGATGAGCAGTTAAACGAGTTTATCGAATATTTCGATGATCAGGACCGGCTGACCCGGGCATTTTTGATCGGTGTGGGCACCGTTTGTGGTTTTGAGGTTTCCAGGTCGGGCACCAACATTGTGTTGACACAGGGCGTTGGAATTACCACCGACGGCGATTTGCTGCAACTGAAGGAAGAGGGGGCATCGCCTAAAAAACTGGTGTCGAATTCAGTTACTTATTCCTTTTATAAAAAGTTTGACGACAATGAAGCGGCTTACGGGCCCTTTCGTAAGCTTGTTGGTAGCGAAGAGCTTACCACTTCGGTACTGGATCTTTATGAGATTTTACCCACTGCGGCTGAAAATTCTTCACCTTTGAGTGAACTGCCCAATCTAAACCAAATGGCGATTTTGCTTTACCTTGAATCCTATGCCGACGATGGTGATTTATGTACGGCCATTGATTGCGACAACCAGGGAATTGCGCAGATCAATCGTTTGCGGGTACTACTGGTCTCCAAAGCCGATGCTGAATACATAGCTGCTAATGATTCCATATTTTCAGCGCACAATAAAATCGATCAGTACTTTGACCTTCCTTCGGTTGCAGTGCGACGTGTTGTTCTGAACCAAATCAATACTTCAAAATACGAAGAACTAAAACGTGCGTATCACACGGCGATCAATAGTGATGATTTGCTGAAAAACCTGGGTTCGGGAATCAGTTTGATCGTGAAAAATTTTGGCGAACTTTTGCAAATCGGAATCAGTTCTGCCACACTTAATTCAACCTTAAACAGTTTAAAAGCACAGTTTGCATTTGCACCTTACAAAACGCCTTTCGATATTCAATATCGTTACGATTATTTAAAAGACCTGGTAGATACCTACAACGAAATCAGGCAGGAACTGCTAAGCCTGAAAAAGATTTGTTCGCCCGATGTGAACGCTTTCCCAAAACATTTGTTGCTGGGCTTGCTTTCGGAAATAAACACTGTTCCGAAACACCTGCGTCACGGCTTTTATCGCTCGCCGGCTTTAAGCAGTTGCGATAAACTGGAAAAGGTAAAATCGCTGGTGCTTCGTCTGTTGGAGCAGATCAAAAACTACGGAATCAAAGTCGGTGAAATAAAAATAACGCCTTCGAATAAATTACCTGAATTGGGCAAACGAAGCATTCCGTTTTATTACAACGTAGAAACGGTTTTGCTGAAAAGCTGGGATTTTTCCAAAACAAAAATATTCAGGGAGAAATTTAACCTGAGTTACCGCTCCGAAAATCTTTCAACGGCGCCGCAAATTCAGAATCCGCTCGCTTTTAATACCGATTCTTCTGATTTTCTCCGGATTGAAGGGCACCAGGGAAAAGATTACCGCGATGTGCTGGAAGCGTTGGACGACCTGAAAAAAGAATACGGACTTTCGTTCGACGTAAAAGCGCTTTCGGTAAATATTAATACTGAAACGCTCGATATCGACGATTATGAATGCGAGTTCGAAGACCTGAAAGTGATGTTAAAAGCCTGGACCTCGGAACAGGACTGTATTTTGGCACAGGTGGCCGGTTTCTTTTCGGGCTTTAGCACCCGGGTTCCCGGAGCCAATATAAAAGAGGCGGAACTCGATTTAAAATCAAACCTGAAAGCTGCCTCCATTTCTACCAATTACCGGAGCGTTGACTACAATACAACTTTTCTGAAAGAAGCCGCAGTGAGCAACACAAAACTGCTTTATCAGGCAGTTGCCGGTAGTTCAGTGATTTCGGATAACATGAGTGGCGTGGAAGATACCCTGGGGGTTGAGCTAAAAGCGGCCATCGACGAAAACAAAGGCGGCTCGGCCAACGATATTATTGCCAGTGCACGAACAAAGCTTCAGGAGAAAATAAATACCGATGAGTGGAATGCTGTACCGGATATAAAAGACTTTGTTGCCAACAAATCGGTGGAGCTGATGGCGCACACATACATTATTACACAACGGATGCCGCTGGCTGTTAATTGGGTAGATACGGTTAAAGTCCGCGATTACAAACTTTCGCTTACCCAGTTATGCTCGCTGGTTCAGAAATTAAAAGCCGGCTACCAGTCCACCTCTTTGTCGGTGGGGTTGCGTGCATTTATCGGCTTGTTGATTAACCAGCTTTCTACGGTTTGCTGTTCAGGCAAAAAAATGGAAGTGTTGTTGGATGAAATCAACAAACGAAAAGAACAGATTTTAGTGCGTTTGCAGCTTTCAAAATTTATTGAACAGCATCCGGGGCTGGAACACAAAGCAGGTGTGGAACCCGGCGGAACGTTTGTTCTGGTGTATAAAAATGCCGAGATTACTACTGATAATGGTTCAGTAAGCGGCAGTGTATCAGGGGTGAATGTTCTGTCGGAAGTTGATCTTTCTGCCTCAAAGTCCATGTTGTCGAACCAGTTATTAAATGCTGATAAACTGACAGTAGCCGAAAGATCGACCGTACTGAAAAGCGCCACCGAAATATTGAATTACGAAAGTTACATCGACCGGATAAAAGACATTCAGTCATTAAACCGTTTGATTGCACCTTCATTGGTTCCGGACAATACAGTGGTGGCTGATTTTGCCTTGCCTTACATGTGTTGCTCCGATTGCGCCCCGCTGAATTTCATTATAGCCAAACCACCTGCGACACTGCGCCTGGATCGGGATAAATACTGTTTGTTGACCGATACCGAGCCAATTTTGTATGAAGTAAGCCCCGCAGATGGAACAGTGGCAACCAACCCGGCAGTAGAGGGAGTGAGCATTGAAAACGGAAAAATTGTGATACTTGCCGACGCATTCCCTGCCACTCAAATCGGAGTGCCCATTAAGTTTACGGTTGACAACCAGGTAACCGATGCTGTTCTTACTGTTTATCCCGGAATTAAGGCCGACTTTGCGGTGCCGCAGGAACCCACCAACCAGGCAACGCACCGCTTTGTTGCAACAGGTGAAAATCTTGAAGGTGCAACTTATTTGTGGGAGTTTGGAGATGGAACTACATCTGCTGAAGCTACACCTTCTCACACTTATAAACTACCTGTAAACGACGAAAATAAAGTTACCGTTAGCCTTTCTGTTACTGCTGCTAACGCGATTTGCAAATATACGGTTGAACACGATATCTCTTTTGTGGAAATTAAACCGACCGTTCAACTGGATGCTACGGAATATTGCGCCAACGATAAAAACGAATATGCATTCGCGGTAAGTCCCGAAAATGCACAGGTTCAAATCTCCGGTCCGGGCGTGGTACCAAATAACGCCGGAGGATTTAGTTTTATCCCGGCTGCGGCTACGGTTGGAACCTTTGGGTTCCTGGTAAACAGTGAAGATGCGGGATTTACAGTTACTGTATTTGCTGCACCTGTTGCGGGAATTTCGCCAAAACAAGTCGGAAATCAACTGGTTATTTCCAATACTTCAAAAAATGCCAACAAGTTTGTTTGGTCGATTAATGGTACGGCACAAACAACTACAAATCTCAACCTGATTGTGATTAATCTTACCCCAAACAGTCCGACTGAATGGAAGATAACACAGATTGCAACGGGTGCGGAGGTTTGTCCGGAAAGCAGGACTTCAGTAGGAATAAGTACAAAATATGTAGAAGAGCCACCGGCCAATAACTGCGTAGAAGAAGCCAAGGCTGCCATTCTGAACGATTTCAAAATATTGTCGGCAATTAAACCGGACACCGATGGAATAATTGTAAACATTCTGGTTCAGACACAAAGTATTTACGGCGGAACAACCGAGTTTAGCAAGGGTGTTATTGACCGGATCGATGATTTCCTGAGCGGAAAAGCCAACGGCGAAGTTCAGGTGCTGTTTGAAAAGCTTTGGAACGAAACATTCAAAATGATTATTGAAATGAGTGGGCAGGTCGAAATTCAGAAACAACTGATAACGCTGTTTGAACTACAAATCAGATTGTTTTACAACATCATGGGCTGCCAGAGCAACGAAATGCTCAAAGCTTTTGGCGATATATTGAACAGCCTGCTCAATCAGTTGCTGGATTATTACAATCAGTTAAAAGAACGGAAGATTTTATTCAGTGAGGCAATGAAAGCCTTTATCAAAGAATACGCTGCAAAAGTGGCTGATTTGCTTTTCCTGGCAGAACATACAAAAACAATTATTGAAAAAGAATTAATCTGATTTTGACAGCAGTTGTTAACCATATTATCGACAAGGTTTTGGTAGATGTAAATCTTCGGAATGAGAAGACGGCTCAT
Source organism: Draconibacterium sp. (assembly GCA_047975435.1). Lineage (GTDB taxonomy): Bacteria > Bacteroidota > Bacteroidia > Bacteroidales > Prolixibacteraceae > Draconibacterium. The sequence continues at coordinate 19,088 of JBKEDN010000104.1, forward strand.
TCGATCAAAAATAGCATTAGCACATTTTTGCAGAATGAGGTATTTCCGGAGTTGGAAAGTTTGTTGGATGAATTAAATGCCGGAAACCAGATTATTCGATACGAACGGATTGCGTTTGATTTGCAAATCGAAAACTGGGAGCAGCGCCATCAGCTTAAAAAGGAGTTGGTGAATCATCTCCGGCAAACAATTGTTGAGTCGCTGGGAGTAAAAGTACCTCAAACCGGGGAAAGGTGGCGGTTGGATGGTACCGGAAAAATTCATAACACCGATTTACATGGCGAATTTGTCGGTCCCGCACAAAATAACCGTAATACGCTTTTGTTTTTTCTCGAACACGCCTATCTGCCCTGGTACGGAAAGCGTACCGGTTTAGAGGATACAATGGAACCTGATACATGGAACGAAACGATAAACGATACTACTTTTCATGAACAGGTGATTTCTCTTTTGCAAAAAAATGATTCGGCATTGCAACGTTTTGTATTTCAGTTTCCCAATTCCCGGCTTCTTTCGTTTTTAACGATCAATAAGAATGTTTTTAGCGACCGGTCGGGAGTTGAAAAATTTCTGAACACACTTTCCGGAAAAGCACAAAAGCTGCTTATTGAATATTTATTACGGATTTCAATTACTTCTGAAAAAGCGGTTTTAAAAGAAAAATGGTTACAGCTGTTTTATTGTTTTCAGCAAGAAAGTATAATTTCTTCTTTCCGAAATTCGGATAAGGCGGATGTGGAACGTATAAATACCGAACTGAAAACAAAACCCGGAAAATATTTAATAAATGCTGTTGTAAACCGGTATTTTCAGATTACGGAAGAAGACATAAAAGATAAGACAGGGTTTGAAAGAGAAAAACCGGAGAACCCTGAAATAAAGAGATTTACTCAACCCAAAGGGTCAATCATTGAAAAAGGCCCAACCGTTATTTCAAAAGGATCAGTGCGAGCTGACAGTGAAAAAGAACCGCTGTTTTTCGGAAATCATGCCGGTGAAATCGCCGTTCGAAATGCAGGCCAGGTTCTTTTTCATCCTTTTTTGAAAAACTTTTTTGAACAGTTTAACTGGTTAAACAACAAGGGGAAAATAAAAAAGGAATACCGGATGCAGGCTTTGCAGGCAGTGCATTTTTGTGCAACCGGTACAGAAACGTTTTGGGAAGATGAGATGATCCTGGAGAAATTTCTGTGTGGTATTCCGCTGCAAACACCGGTTCCTTCCTTTAGCCTTTTAACTTCTGAAATTAAAACCGAAGCCGGTGAAATGTTGCAACAGCTTGTTGGCAATTGGAAAGCACTAAAAAATACTTCGGTGGAAGGGATGCGCGAAATGTTTTTTCAACGCGATGGAAAACTTATTCAGACAGATAAAAATTTCAAGCTGATTGTAGAACGCAAAGCACAGGATATATTGCTGGACAAATTGCCCTGGGGCGTGTCCATCATAAAATTACCGTGGAGAGGGCAATTGTTATTTGTAGAGTGGTAGGCTATGAGAAGAGGAAACAGAATTTACAGATCGAATTACAATGGGAGAAGAAATCATTCACCGTTGTTTTCACCATCAGGGGAGTCATCTTTTTTTCCGGCACAGGCTAAACTTACGGTAGGCCAGCCAGGAGATCGTTTTGAGCAGGAGGCTGATCGTGTGGCTGATACCGTTGTTAGTCAAAATGTATCGGATCACTCGTTAAACGGATTGGATAACAATGGATTCAGGAATGCCGGAGAAAGTATTTCAGAAGGAATAACACCGCTTGTTCAGCAGGAAATGGAGGAAGTTGGCGTTGCACAGCGCCAGCTAAAGGAAGAAGAGGAAGAAATCGCACAACCAAAACTGCAGGAAGAGGAGGAGACTGTTCAGACGCAGGCAGAAGAAGAGGAGGAGCCGGTTCAGGCCAAAGCGGAAGACGAAGAATTACAGATGCAGGAGGAAGAGGAGGCGATACAAGGTAAAGCTGAGGAAGAAGAGGAGGAGTTGCAAATGCAAGCGGAGGAAGAGGAAGAAGAAATAATGCCAAAAGCAGAGGGCATTGCTCAACCTGCTGCAAGTGTTGAAAGCACTTTGGCTTCAAGTCCGGGAAGCGGATCAAAAATGGACAATAATATTCGCTCGGAAATGGAAAGCGGCTTTGGAGCTGACTTTAGCAGGGTTAGAATACACACCGGGCACGATGCTGTAAATATGAACCGCCAAATGGGAGCACAGGCTTTTGCACACGGCAACGATATTTATTTTAACGAAGGAAAATACGATCCCAATTCGAAAAAAGGGAAGCACTTGCTGGCGCACGAACTTACGCATACCATTCAGCAAAAAGGATTTGTTAAGGCCGATGTGCAAACCACATTGGATGATAACCGCGACCTTGTTTCGGATCGGTTTAGTGGTAATTTGCGGTTGGAAGCCTGCCTGGATGGAGAACGAACGCTTGGATATGGAAGTACTGGCCAGCCTGTATCATTGATACAACAAGCTTTGGTGGATGCTGGTTTTCCTTTGCCGGTGTATGGTGTTGACGGAATCTTTAAAAATGAAACCAAAGCGGCTGTGGAAAATTTTCAGCGCTCTTCGTCGTTGCCCGTAACAGGAATAATTGATGCAAAAACCATGGCCTCGCTCGATGGTTTGTTTTCTTGGGGAGCTCCAACCTTGCCTACTGGAGTTCCTGCCACTGAAGCTCCTTCCATTACTTCATCGACTATAAGCATTGCACCCGACGGAACTGCCGATGAACGTACCTTGGTGGGAGTGGGTGAATTTGTCCGTTTTACAGGAAATACCGAAGGGACCTGGACGGTTACAAGTGGGCGGATTATTGGTTTGAATTCAGGACAAAACATGGTGTGGGAAGCTCCGCCCATACCAACTGTCAGCATTATTACACTTACCAATCAGGCTGGTTCAACTTCTATGATTATGTCAGCCATTGCCCCCGACTCAATTACTTTGCAGCGATCTGCTATTCTCCCCATTCCGGCCGGAACATTGGGCGCTGCAATGGAAGCTGCTATTACCGTTCATCCGTTGAACGTAAACTTTGGCCGTACCCAGTGGTTTGAAGAACCCGGTCCGGCAACAAGTGTAAGCGGTTATTTTAACCAGTTTTCGGCTGCGGATCTGCACCACGATCCAAACCCTGATTATTTGCCATTTGATGATATGAATACCGGATTAAGCGATGAAGCCGCCTGGCGCGGAGGAAACCCGCCGTTTAGCCGGGGGTATCACGAATGGGTAATCCCGAATAAATACAAAATTGATGGAGAATCTGATGCGCAGGGACGGGTTTTTACAAATGTTACGCAGTCTTTCTTTGTTACTTCGGGAGGTAGTTTTATTGTAGCCAAAGCCGGAGCATTTATTTTCCGAACCCTGAACAACTTTACAATATAAAAGGCCAATGTCTTGAATTTATAAAAGGAAACAATGATTTATGTACGAATCAAAATCGGCACAAAAAAGTAATACCCACTCTTCCGCTGCAAACCGGAAAGAGCCTTTTATCCAGCCCAGTTTAAAGGTTGGACAACCGGGCGACAAGTACGAGGTGGAAGCGGATCAGATGGCCGATCAGATAGTACAGCAAGGCAAGGCACAAAACATTTCGCAGGATACATTTTTCTCTGCCTCCGATAGTGTAAATGCCAAGTCGTTGAATTCCTCCGGGGGATTCTTTGGTACAGGAACAAGTGCTGACAAATCGGAAGAAGAAGAGGTGCAAATGAAAGCGGAAGACAGGCAAAACGATTTGCTGGTTCAGAACTCGGTTGACAATAATGTTGCTTCATCCATTCCCGCTTTACAGGCCAGTTCAATCGGTTCAGCAGAAGAAGGACAGGTAAAAGAATCGGAAGAGGAAGATGTTCTTCAAACTGAATCAATGGTTCAAAAGAGTACCGATATTCCTGAAGAAGAACCGGAATTACAAACCCAATCGGATTCTCCCAACAATGCAAGTTTTGTGGAATCATCTCTTGAATCCTCAAAAGGAGGCGGTAGTCAGCTGAGCGGTGATACAAAAAGTGAAATGGAATCGGGTTTCGGAGCGGATTTTGGCAGTGTCAGGATTCACACTGGTAGCGATGCCGTTCAAATGAGTGAAAACCTCAATGCACAGGCTTTTACACACGGAAACGATATTTACTTCAACGAAGGAAACTATAACCCTGGAACCGAATCCGGTAAACATTTGCTGGCGCACGAGCTGACGCACACAGTTCAGCAAGGGGCTTCTGTTCAACGCAAAATGATTCAGAAGCAGGAAAACGATACAACAGCGGAGAGTCCGGAGGATATATTAAAGAAATTTTATCTTCCGGCAGTAAAAGCCCGACACTTATCGCTTTATCAAACCTGGGCATCGCAGGGTAAACTGAAGCGTTTTCAGGGCTACAGCCGGGGAAGACCGAACCAAATCAGCATCTGGAAAAATCATTTTTGGGATAAAATGCAGAATACGGAGAGGCTCGGACTTCATGAAGAGTTTTCGGGCGTTAAAAAGATAAAGACCCCCGGAGACAAAGAAATACGGGGAAGGCGGGCGACTTTATTAAAGAAACTCACCATCGCCAACTGGGATAAACGTGGCCGGGTGCTCGAACATACATTGGAAGTTGATCACATTATTGAACTTCAAACCGGAGGCTGGCCCAATTCAACTACGCCCAACGAAATTGAAAACATGGAGCTGCTCGATAAAAGCTCCAATGCCACTGCGGGAGCAAAAACCAAGTCGAACATTGTGGCTATTGTCCGAAATTACCTGGAAGCTTCCGGCGAATCAAGTACTCAATCCGATGCTGAAACCTACATGGCGGCCAATACCATTAATTTTGAACAGGTGGAACTTGGGCAGGGTGATTTTGCAGGGCAAAGAGGAGAGAGCCAATATTGGACCCGGGAAGAAATTGAACAGGGCATGCATTTAAACGATTTGGAAGATCTGGGAAATATTGGAGAACCGGGATCACCCACCGAATTTGCCTTGATGACACCCGACGACGGTTATTTAATGGAATTATTTCCACACGAAGAAAATGGTTTATCGATTCAATTAGGGCCCGATAATGCTAAAAGCAAAGCAGTGGCCGGTATGAAAATCTCCAATATTTCACTCAATGCTGGTTATGATTCTGTTGCTGCCGATCTGCCCATGGGGCAAATTACCGCAAACTGGGACCTGCCTTCCGATTTTAATGCCCCGGAAGGGCCGTTTACGATTCCTCTGAAAAAATCAATTAGTCAATACGCCGGAAAAGTAGGTGACGTACCGTCAATGGGGATGGATTTTGAGTATTTGAGCCCGATCGAATTGTCCGGTGAATTTGGTATTAACGAAGATGGTTTTTTTGCTGAAGGAAGACTGACCCCATCTGTTGAATTTTTACGGGGAGCTGCATTGGTAGTTGGAGTGCGGGGAACAGAGGCCTATTTCACGGCAGAATATTCTCCTTCTGATCTGAATATACCGGTTCCAGGATTAACAATTGATAGTTCCAGTTTATCGGTTGGGTACAGTACCGTTGACGGATTTGGAGTAGCCGGGAATATTGAATTTCAGATGGACCCGATCGGAAGTGGGGCAATTGAAGCAGGGTTTAACCAGGAGAATGGACTGAGATTACGAGGCGATATTACCTTTGATGAACGACTTTTTGGACGAAGCCAGGCCAGTGCCAGAATGGCTTATGAAAATGATTTGTGGAGCATTGGTGGTACCTTAACTATTCCCCGAAACAAAGTACCTGGAATTAAAACTGCCACAATAAGTGTTGATTTCTCGGAAGAATCCGGATTATCCGCTACGGGTGATGCCGAACTCGATATTCCGGGGATTGAACAGGGAACATTGTCGATCAACTATGGTGATGAAGGCTTTTCGATTTCCGGCGATTTTAACCTGAGTTCTGAAATACCCGGGATTCAGGGTGGAACAGTATCAGCGCGGGTAGGAAAAGAAGAAGGTGCGGAAGGTTATGATATTATGATTTCAGGAACCGCACAGCCTGATATTCCCGGAATCGACTCAACGTTGACCGTTAGTTACGAAAACGGTGCACTAACCATTGAAGGACAGGCAGCGTACGAACGTGGAATGCTTAGCGGAAATGTACGGGTGGGAGCCACCAACCGAACCATTGGGGAAGATGGTCAGCCTACCGGTGAACCGGATGATACCATGCGGGTTTATGGAGGCGGCGATCTTACGCTGCAACTTACGCCCTGGCTGGAAGCAACGGCGGGTGTTCAGTTTTTGCCCAACGGCGAGATGGAAGTAACCGGCCGAATTGGTTTGCCCAGTGCGGTGGATGTTTTTGACCGGCGCGAATTCCGCAGAAGCCTGTTTACCGTGCCAACAGTCGAGATTCCGATTTTTGCCATTCCGCTGGGACCCCGTAGTATTGGTTTGGTAGCACAAATAAGTGGCGGGCTTGATTTCTCAGCAGGTTTTGGTCCCGGGCAGTTACGCGAAGTGTATGCCGAGGTAACCTACAATCCGGATCGGGAAGATGAGACCGAAATTCACGGACATGGTGAATTTGCCATTCCTGCGGATGCCGGACTTACACTCCGTGGCGATCTCGGACTGGGAGTGAGCATTGCCATCGCCAGTTTGTCAGGAGGTATTGAACTGGCTGGAACACTTGGTCTGGAAGGCGAAGCTTCTGCTATGGTTGATTTATCGTGGAGCCCGCAAACAGGTGTGGTACTCGATGCAGAAGGACGAATTACGGTGAACCCAAAGTTTGTGTTTGATGTAAATGCCTTTGCCCGTGCGAGCCTTGGCATTGGCTGGTTCTCGATTTCAGAAACCTGGAGGTACAACCTGGCCTCGTTTAGCTGGGGACCCGATATTCAGTTTGGGGTGGTATTCCCGGTTCATTATCAGGAAGATCAGCCTTTCGATATTTCATTCGACGATATTGAAGTGATCTATCCCGACCTGGATGTGGTTGACATGGCCAAGGGATTGGCACGCGATGTAAAAGATGACATTTTTGATTAATAATTTTGATATGGACAAACTTATAGAATTAAATAATCGGGGAGTTTCACACTTTCTAAATCACCGGTTTAAAGAAGCGGAAGACTCGTATAACAAAGTGCTGGAAATGGATGCTCAAAATGCAACGGCATTGAATAATCTGGGATTATTGTATCATCAGCAAAAACAATACAACAATGCTGAAAAATGCTTTAAACAGGCAATTGATGCAAACCCCAGGTCTTCCTATTTCCTTAATCTTGCCAATGTACAGGTGTTTTTGAAGAAGTTGGAACTTGCTGAGGAACATTATATCGAAGCATGTAAACTAGATTCCAAAAACCGAAAGGCCAAAGTAAGCCTGGCACGTTTTTACGAAGCCCGGCAGCTTTTTCCCCAAGCAGCTGATGTTTGGTTCGAATTAGTAATGCAAACCAACGAAACCGGGTACAAGATAAGCCTGGCAGGAAATAAAATGGCCATGGGGCACTTTGAGGAAGCCCTGGCTATTCTTTCAAAATTAACGGATCAGGCAGAAAGTGCAGAGGTGTATCATCAGATTGGCATTTGTGAGTTGAGCCTGAAAAATTACGGTTTGGCGTTGTTGGCTTTTCGGAACAGCCTGGGTTTTGCGCCTGATAAACTGGTTACGCGTCATTATCTGGCTGTTACTTTGTTGGCCGCCGGTGAGTATGAAAAGGCTTTGAAAGAATTTGATTTTCTCTTGAAAATGGAGCCCGAAAGTATAAAATTTCGTTTAGACAAGGTTTCGGTGTTACTGTCACTTCAACGGATTGATGAAACAAGATTGCTGCTCGACCAGATTTTAAAACGGGATCCCGGTAATGAAAAGGCGGCAAAATATCTTACAATGATTAATGGTTAAGAAGAATATTTATGCATGTATTGGCGGCAAATAAAATGGAAAGTGTCTATCAGCAGGTTTTTTCTTTTGTTCGTATCGGTATTCAGCATCGCTTAAATATCGATTTCAAAAAAGAAAGTAATTCAGGCTCTGATATCCCGGTTTTCTCGTTTGATGTGAATACAACACTGGGAAAATTTATGACAGAGAATAAACTAAGCCGCGAAGAAATTTTCTGTCTGTTAATGGCACTCATGCCACATTTATCGCCCGGATTCATTTCAGGGATAGTGGGGGCATATCTCCCCAACGGTGGCGAATTTCCCGAGTTTGGCGGTGTAAAAGGCAAAAATCACCGGGGAATTATTCCAACGGGTGAAACAGTGTTATATATTCTTGCCGGAAAAGACCTGGCAAAGTGGGCGGCAATAATGCGAATGTTTGATGAAGATCATTTGTTTGGGCGAAAGAATGTACTTTTTCTGGAGCAGGTCCCTGCCGGAGAACCCAAAATGAGCGGGCGCCTGGTTATGGATGACGAATACGTTGATCTTTTTATTGCCGGTAAAATTTCGACACCAAAGCTAAGCAGCGATTTCCCGGCGCAGCTGATTACCACCGATCTGGAATGGAAAGATTTGGTACTGCATGAAAATACGATTGAAGACATTCGTGAGATAGAAACCTGGCTAAAATACAATAACCGGCTGATGCACGATTGGAAGCTTCATGGAAAAGTAAAACCCGGTTACCGGGTTTTGTTTCACGGGCCGCCCGGCACCGGCAAAACAATGACTGCCTGTTTGTTGGGAAAATACACCGGCCGCGATGTTTTTCGGATTGACTTGTCGATGGTCGTATCAAAATACATTGGTGAAACCGAAAAGAACCTTTCAAAATTGTTTGATAAAGCAGCCAACAAAGACTGGATTTTGTTTTTTGATGAGGCCGATTCCATTTTCGGAAAGCGCACCAATGTACGGGATGCACATGATAAATATGCCAATCAGGAGGTTTCGTATCTTTTACAACGGATTGAATCGCACGAAGGGCTGGTTATACTGGCTACCAATATGAAAGCCAATATTGACCCCTCATTTACCCGCCGCTTTAATACCTTTGTGGAGTTTGAGAATCCAGGGACTGAAGAACGCCGTCGCTTATGGGAAATTTATCTGCCCGAAGCAAAAAAGCTGGGAGAAGAAATTAAGGCAAATGAACTGGCTCGTTTGTACGAGTTGTCCGGTGCTAATATTGTAAATGTGATTCAGTATGCCGGCTTGCAGACACTGCAAAAAAACAATCCGCAACTTCAACTCAACGATTTACAGAAAGGCGTTGAAAAAGAATACCAGAAAGAAGGAAAAATGCTTCGTAAACATTAGCCAAAATTGAACCAAACAACCTCAATCATCCTTTGAAATTGATTTGTTGAAATGACTGTAAAAACGTATTTTCACAGCTTATCAATCAATAAACCTATGAAGATGAAAGTGCTGGTTTCAATTGTTGTCCTTCTTTTTTTATTACCTGCATTTTGTTGGGCTCAAACCGAAGCAAACTACGACGAAAGCAAAGTTCCCGCGTTTAAAGTTCCTGACCCTTTGCTTATGTTTAACGGGAAAAAGGTGCGCAATGTAAAGCGTTGGGAAAAGAAACGACGGCCGGAACTTTTACATTTCTTTACTGAAAACGTTTATGGTGCGGTACCAGGTGAATTGAAAATTCACGAGATAAATGTAATGGAGGAAAGTACGGATGCCTTAAACGGAAAAGCGCACCGGAAACAGGTGGTTCTTTCTTTTAAAAAAGGGAATCATACGCTCGACTACACCATGCTCATTTATTTGCCCAAAGGTGTTGAAAAAGCGCCCTTGTTTTTGGCTTATAATTTCTATGGTAATCATACCATCACCGAGGATGCGAATGTAATTATTTCTTCAGCCTGGGTTCGTGATAACCCTTCATTTGGCATTATAAACAATCAGTTAACCGAACAGTCGCGTGGGGTACGATGCGATCGCTGGGCTTTAGACAAAATTCTGGATGCAGGTTACGGGCTTGCCGTTATTTACTATGGCGAAGTAGATCCTGACAGAAATGATATGACCGATGGTGTACATCCCTTCTTTTCTGTGGATGACCAGGAACAGCCTGCCAATAATGAATGGGGTTCAATTGCTGCCTGGGCTTGGGGCTTGAGCCGCGCTTTGGACTATCTGGAACAGGATGCTGATGTGGATGCTTCGAAGGTGATTGTGTTCGGGCATTCGCGCCTGGGAAAAACATCGCTTTGGGCAGGTGCAACCGATCAGCGTTTTGCAGGCGTAATTTCCAACGATTCGGGATGTGGTGGGGCCGCGCTTTCGAAGCGCCGTTTTGGTGAAACGGTTGCCCGGATTAACCGCAGTTTTCCGCACTGGTTTTGTAACAATTTCAAGAATTATAGTAACAACGAACAGGCGCTACCCGTGGATCAGCACGAACTGATTGCGCTGATTGCGCCGCGCCCGGTTTATGTGGCAAGTGCCGTTGAAGATCGTTGGGCAGATCCCAGAGGAGAGTTTCTTTCAGCCCTGTACGCTTCGCCGGTATTTGAATTGTATGGTAAAAAGGGAATCGTGCAAAAGGAAATGCCCGGTGCGAACCAACCACTACTCAATACTGTTTCCTATCACATCCGAACTGGGGGGCACAATGTAACGGATTACGACTGGGAACAATACATCCGCTGGGCCAATGAATTTGTGAAATAATGCAGACTACCACTTAATTCAACAGATATGAGAGCACTATTTTTTCTTTTGATACCGGCCGTTTTATTTACGGCATGTAATTCTTCGAAGAATTCAACGCCTAAAGATCCGACTATTCATCTTTTTAACGGGAAAGATCTCACTGGCTGGCACGCCGATGTTCCGGCGGCAGACCAAAATCCGGATACCGCCCAATCGTTTATTATCAGGGATACTTTGTTGGTGAGTATGGGCGATCCGCGCGGACACTTAATTACCGATTCGGTTTATTCCGACTATCGCTTAGATGTAGCATACCGCTTTGCCGGAGACCCCGGAAATTGTGGCGTTTTGGTACATGCTTCAACACCGCGGGCCTTGTATCAAATGTTTCCGAAATCGCTGGAAGTGCAAATGCAAAGCGGCGATGCGGGTGACTTTTGGTGCATTGTGGAAGACATTACCGTGCCCGATATGGTTGAACGGCGCGGGCCGGAAGAAAGCTGGGGAATAACCGAAGGTAAAAACCGGCGGATTGTAAATCTTACCGATGGTTCGGAAAAACCGTTGGGCGACTGGAACCATATGACGGTTGAATGTGTGGCAGACACCATTAAAGTTTGGGTGAACGGCGACCTGGTAAATTATGGCTACAACTGCACTGCACAAAAAGGTCAGATTGCAGTTCAGGCTGAAGGATCGGAAGTAGAATTCCGTAAGATTAATTTGATACCGATTGAGAAAACCACTCCGATACAATAAATTCTTGATTTTTAGGGATCATTGGGATGTGTTTGAATGTATTCCCGGAACAGATTTGACTTTTATAAAAAAAGGGAGCCTGTAGCTCCCTTTTGTATGTTGTTGTTTTGATTGATTACATATCAACTTCAACTTTGGCAATTTCGCCTGTACGGTATTCGCCGGCAATTAGTTTTTTCCGGGTTTCTTTAAAAGCCTTCAAAGTAATTTCAACATCCTCAAGTGTATGCATGGCTGTCGGAATCAAACGAAGCAGAATCTCGCCTTTCGGAATTACAGGATAAACCACCATTGAACAGAAAATACCATAATTTTCACGAAGGTCGTAGATCATCTGAGTAGCCTCTTCTTCACCACCTTTCATATAAACCGGAGTAACCTGGGTGTTTGTTTTACCCAAATCAAAACCGGCTTCTTTTAACCCGTTTTGCAATGCATTTACAACACTCCAGAGTTTTTCGCGTAACTCAGGCATTGTTCGTATCATATCCAAACGCTTCAAAGCGCCCATTGTCATTGCCATTGGTAACGATTTTGCAAAAGTTTGCGAGCGCATGTTATAGCGTAATATGTAGCAAATATCGGTTTCGCAGGCAATAAAACCTCCAATTCCGGCCATTGCTTTTGCAAACGTTCCAAAATAGAGATCAATACCGTCCTGAACGCCAAAATGCTCACCCGAACCGGCACCAGTAGGCCCCATTGTTCCAAAACCATGTGCATCGTCAACAAATAAACGGAAATCAAACTCTTTCTTCAGCGCCACAATTTCATCGAGTTTCCCAACTTGTCCGGTCATTCCAAAAACACCTTCAGTAATCACCAGAATACCACCACCTGTTTCGGCTGCATTTTTGGCAGCAAAGCCCAGCATTTTACGCAGTTTTTCCATGTTGTTATGCTGGTAAACAAAGCTTTTTCCGCCTTTTGCTTTGTGCAGAAATACACCATCCATAATACAGGCGTGTGCTTCCGAGTCGTAAACAATTACATCTTTTCTGCTTGCCAAAACATCAATGGCAGAAACCATTCCCTGGTAACCATAGTTCAGCAAAAAGGCATCCGGTTTGCTAACAAATGCAGCCAGTTCTCTTTCAAGCTGTTCATGTTTTACGGTTTGCCCCGACATCATACGGGCTCCCATCGGGTACGCCATACCATATTGGGCTGCCGCTTCGGCATCCGCTTTTCTTACTTCTGGGTGGTTGGCCAATCCCAGGTAATTGTTCAAACTCCAGGTTAATACTTCTTTTCCCCGGAAATTCATTCTGGCTGCAATTTCACCTTCCAGCTTCGGGAAAGCAAAATAACCGTGAATCTGATCCATCCACTTACCAATATCGCCTTTATTGTTTCTGAATTTTGCGAAAATATCCATGATAATTCGTTATTAAGTTCGATTATGAGTGTGCAAATGTAAACTTTTTTAAAATCTCAGCAAATGTGTTAAATAATTCTAAGCGGCTAGCTTATACATTCCTTACAATGTTATATTCGCAGTAATTAAAGAAAGGATAAAAGTTCTATGTGGTTGCAAATGAACTTGGTAAGTGTTAAAGCCAATAATTTACAAACAATGAATTTTTGATATTCTTTTAGTTTCAGTTAATTAAAAAAAGTATATTTTTGCGCCATGTTTATGAAAATGAGATTTTTGTGGGTTTCGTTGGTACTGGCAACTTTATTGCTGGCCTCGTGTAATGATTACAACAAAATTGTTAAAAGTACCGATTACGAATTTAAATATAAGAAAGCCGTAGAATATTACGAAGATGGTGAATATGTTCGGTCGGGTACGCTTTTTAAAGAGTTGGTAAATATTTACAGGGGAACCAGCCGTGCCGATAAAGTTTATTATTACTACGCAAAGTCGATGATTGGCCAAAAGGATTATTTAATGGCAGGTCATTATTTTAAGTCGCTTGTAAAAGAGTTTCCGATGAGTGAATATGCTGAAGAATCGCAGTTTATGATCGGGTACTGTGCTTATTTAATGTCGCCCAAGGCCCGGCTCGATCAGCAGGTTACATACGATGCGATTGATGCTTTGCAGTTGTATATTAACCTTTATCCATTTAGTGAAAGGGTGGCCGAATCGAATCGTTTGATTGATGAACTCACAGAGAAATTAACGTTTAAATCGTATTTAAGTGCTAAATTGTACTACGATCGTGAAATGTACAAAGCTTCAGTGGTTGCGCTTACCAATAGTCTGGAAAAATTTCCGGACAGCAGATACCGCGAGGAATTAAAATATATGCTTTTAAAATCGAAGTATTTACTGGCTTACGAAAGTGTGAATGAAAAAAAGGAGCAACGTTACTCCAATGCATTGGATGAGTATTTTTCGTTTGTTGATGAATATCCCGAAAGTAAATACCGAAAAGAAGTAGATAAATTCTACGAAAAAGCATCAGAAATTTTACATTATAAAGAACAAGAAACTAATATCAATTAGAAAATGGATTACAAAAAGACAAAAGCCGCTCCGTCAACTATTTCGCGTGACCTTGACGTATTGACCCGGGAAACCGGTAATATTTATGAAACAGTGATGGTATTGGCCAAAAGAGCAAACCAGATTTCTTCGGAATTAAAAGAAGAGTTAAACCAAAAACTTCAGGAGTTTGCTTCTTACACTGATAATCTGGAAGAGATTTTTGAAAACCGTGAGCAGATTGAAATTTCGAAGTTCTACGAGCGTTTACCAAAACCAACTTTAATCGCTTTCGAAGAACTTAAAAACAGCGAAATTTACCATCGTAACCCGGCACGCGAGAACAAACAGCGCATTTAATTTCACGCCCATGCGGCTGAAGGGGAAAAATATTATACTTGGAATTACAGGAAGTATTGCAGCTTATAAGGCAGCAATGCTTCTTCGGCTTTTAATAAAGGAGGGAGCCGAAGTACAGGTTGTAATTACCCCCGCCGGAAAAGAGTTTATTACTCCGGTTACTTTGTCGGCATTATCGAATAAACCCGTAATCAGCGAGTTTTTTGGCGCCAACGATGGTGCGTGGAACAGCCACGTTGATCTTGGCCTTTGGGCCGATTTGATGCTTGTGGCACCCGCAACAGCAACTTCTATCGGTAAAATGGCCAACGGAATTGCTGACAACATGCTGATAACCACTTATCTTTCTGCCAAGTGCCCGGTGTTTATTGCTCCGGCAATGGATCTCGATATGTTTGCTCATCCCGCAACCCAACGTAATCTTTCTATTCTTCAGGAATACGGAAACGTTATTATTGAGCCGGGATCCGGAGAACTGGCCAGTGGTTTGGAAGGAAAGGGACGGATGGAAGAACCTGAAAAGATTCTGGAACAGGTAGCAGAGCATTTCTTTACAAAAAAAAAACTTCTGAATAAACGGTTTCTTGTAAGCGCCGGACCTACTTTCGAAAAAATTGACCCCGTTCGATTTATCGGAAATTATTCTTCAGGAAAAATGGGGTATGCCATTGCGGAAGCACTGGCCGATCAGGGTGCTGATGTTGTACTCGTTTCAGGACCGGTATCGGTTACTGCCAAAAACAAGCAGATAAACGTTTTTAAAGTTGAGTCGGCAGAAGAGATGTATAATCAATGTGTTGCTCATTTTCCTGCCTGCAACGGTGCGGTAATGTGTGCTGCTGTTGCCGATTTTACTCCTGTAAATAAAGCCACAGAGAAAATGAAACGTGGCGACAGCGCATGGAATATAGAACTGGAGCCCACCAAAGATATTGCTGCGGAGCTTGGACGACTAAAAACAAATAAGCAACTATTGGTTGGCTTTGCGCTCGAAACCAATAACGAGCTCGAAAATGCCCGTAAAAAGCTGGCGAAAAAGAATCTTGATTTTATTGTACTTAACTCGCTGAACGATTCGGGTGCGGGTTTTGGTGTGGATACCAATAAAATTACAATTGTTGCAAAAGACAATAATCCGGAAATTTTTGAGTTAAAAACAAAGGAAGAAGTTGCCCGCGACATTGTTGGAAAAATTATTGAATTGAAACTTTGATAGCATGATCCAAAAAATAGCAAGTACCTTATTGATTACGGTTTTTGTAGTATTTACTGCTTTTGCACAGGAATTGCGTTGTAATGTTACGGTATCGGCACGCGGAATTCAGGGGGCCAATCAAAACCTTTTCCAAACTATGCGGTCGGATATTTATGATTTTATGAATAACCGAAAATGGACAGAACACGTTTACGGCTACGACGAAAAAATACGTTGTAATATTCTGATTAAGTTGGATGAACAGGTTTCGGCTGATGAGTTTAAGGGATCGATCCAGGTACAGTTAACGCGCCCTGTTTTTAACTCAAGCTACACTTCAACGGTACTAAATATAAAAGACAACGATTTTCATTGCAACTATGTAGAGTTTCAGCCGCTTGAGTTTGACGAAACATCCAACCGCGACAATCTTACCAATATTCTGGCTTATTATGCCTATATAATTCTTGGTTTTGATTACGATACGTTTTCTCCTGAAGGAGGGACCGAGTTTTTTCAAAAGGCGCAGGCCATTGTCAGTAATTCGCAAAATGCCCGCGAACGGGGTTGGAAATCGTTTGAAAACGAACGTAACCGGTATTGGCTGGTTGAGAATATCCTGAATAAATCCTATTCCTCGTTCCGAAGTTGTATGTACAACTATCACCGGATGGGACTAGACATAATGTCGGACCGTGTAGAGGAAGGTCGTGCCAATATTGCCAATGCCCTGCGCGATATTCAGAAAGTTTTTCGCCGCCGGCCTTCTACATATATTTTACAGATATTTTTCGATGCCAAGGCAGATGAATTGGTAAATGTTTTTTCCAAGTCATTTCCGGATGAACGAAGCCGTGTGTTGGCTATTTTAAACGAAGTAGATCCTTCAAATGGCAGTAAATATGAAAAGATCAGCGAAAGCGAAGATCTTTGATGTATCCTGGTTGCTGTCCTAATTCTCCTTGTATTATAATTCTTTTTTGAAATAACTGAAAAGAAAAAATCAGTTGTTCTATTTTTGGTATTTTTATTCCGAAAATCAATTTGAATATGCTTGCCAGATTATATATATCCAATTATGCTTTAATTCAGGAACTACAGGTGGATTTCAGCCGGAACCTGAATACTGTTACAGGGGAAACCGGCGCCGGAAAATCCATTATTCTGGGTGCGCTTGGATTGATTATTGGCAACAGGGCTGATTTATCGGTTTTAAAAGAGAAAGAGGAAAAGTGTATTGTGGAGGGACAGTTTGAAGTAAAAAACTATCGGCTAAATACATTTTTCGAAAAGAATGATCTGGATTACGACGATCTGACTATTTTAAGAAGGGAAATAACACCGTCAGGAAAATCGAGAGCTTTTATAAACGATACTCCCGTAAATCTGAAAACACTTCGTGAACTGGGTTTGCAGTTGATTGATATCCATTCGCAACATCAAAACCTGGAATTGGGCAACCAGAGGTTTCAGCTCGATTTAGTGGATGCAGTTGCCGGATCGGGAGAAACACTGCTTGAATACAAGAAGGAGTTTAAACGGTTTCGTAATACGGTAAAAGAACTGGCAACTTTAAAAGAACAGGCCGAAAAGGAACAAGCCGATCTGGATTATTATCAGTTTCAGTTTAACCAATTGGAAGAAGCTGCACTGAAGGAAAATGAGCAGGAAGAGCTGGAAGAAGAACTGGAGCGCTTAACGCATGCCGAAGAGATTAAAAATGGTTTTACCTCGGTTATGCAGCTTTTGGATGACGAGCGCTTTTCTGTTATTCAAAATGTAAAAGAGGCCAGAAAAGCACTGGAGAAGATAAAAAGTTTCACGGCAGAAGCATCCGGGTTGGAAAGCAGGCTGGAGAGTACTTTTCTTGAATTGCGCGATATTGCGGATGAGGCCGATACGATGGCCGAAAAAACAGAACACGATCCGGCGCGTATTCAGGAAGTAAATGACCGCTTGAATTTGATCTACAGCCTTCAGCAAAAACATAATACCGATAGTGTAGCTGCCTTAATTGTACTCAGGGATGAACTCGATCAGAAAATAGGAAAAGTTAGTGGCTACGACAACGAGATAAAAGAGAAGGAAAGCGAATTGGCTCGGCATATCAAAATGCTGGAACAAAAAGCTACTGAGCTAAGTGCAAAACGCAAAAAGTCGTTTTCGTTGATAGAAAAGTCAGTGACAAATGATTTAAGCCAGCTGGGAATGACAAAAACCCAGTTTAAAGTGGAGCATAATATAACGGAAGATTTTGGCCCCGAAGGAAAAGACGAAGTTGCTTTTCTGTTTAGTGCGAACGCCGATTCGGCACCCGACGAAATATCAAAGATCGCATCTGGTGGTGAGATGTCGCGGTTAATGCTGGCCATCAAAAATCTGTTGCGAAATTCAAAAGCATTGCCAACCATTATTTTCGACGAAATTGATTCGGGCGTATCGGGTGAAGTAGCTATAAAAATGGGAACAATCATCAAATCGTTCTCTGCCACCACCCAGATTATAAACATTACGCATCTTCCTCAAATTGCGGCTCGTGGCGACGCTCATTTCAGGGTTTATAAACTGGAAGAAAACAAAAAAACGATTACTTCCATTAAACAACTTTCAGAAGAAGAAAGAATAGAAGAACTGGCAAAAATGGTGGGAGGTGATAAACTTACCGATACAACCATTAGTGCCGCACGCGAACTTTTAGCAAATTAATTATGGCAGAAATAGGAAAAATAAATACACTCGGCATTGTTCGGGAAACAGCAAACGGAGTTTATCTCGACGGCGGGGACCTGGGCGAAATATTAATGTCTCAAAAATTTGTAACATCCGAAATAAAGGCAGATGAAAAAGCTGAAGTTTTTGTTTATACCGACTCGGAAGATCGTTTGGTTGCTACCACAGAAACACCTTTTGCCAAAGTGGGTGAGTTTGCCTGCCTCGAAGTAAAAGAGGTTACAGCAGTGGGCGCTTTTCTCGACTGGGGGCTTCCAAAAGATTTACTTGTCCCGTTTCGTGAGCAACGCGAAAAAATGGCTGTAGGAAGAACATACTGGGTTTATGTTTTTCTCGATCTGCTTTCGAACCGGGTGGCAGCTTCTGCCAAATTACAGAAATACCTGGATAATACTCCGCCGGAATATAAACCCGGACAGGAAGTGGATCTTATTATTTTTGATGAAACCGAATTGGGGTACAAAGCTATCGTAAACAGGGAACATACCGGAATGTTGTATAAAAACCAGGTGTTTCGCGCGATGAAGATCGGTGATAAAACACGTGGTTTTATCAGTAAAGTAAGAAAAGACGAAAAAATTGACCTGATTCTAGAGAAACCCGGATACGGTAAAGTGGATGCCATTTCCGCTAAAATTTTAAAGGAATTGAAAGACAATAAAGGTTTTCTCGCCGTTTCCGATAAGTCGTCGCCCGATATGATCCAGGCCTTGTTTGGCATTAGTAAAAAAGCCTTTAAGCAGGCGATTGGCGGTCTTTACAAAAAACGGCTGATTTCTTTCGAATCGGACGGAATTCGTTTGCTGGGTGAAGAATAGAAAGCTTACTGGTTATTGCTGTTCAACAACCGGCATTTGCTTGTCCAGTATTTTGAAATCCAGTTTTCGGGTGCCTAAAATTCCCAGGTAATTTTTACAATTAGTGGCATGAATTTCATTTTCTTCTCCAAATACATGGTACGATTTAACTACCCAATCAATCGCTGCATCCATATCGCCTTCCATTTCACAGGCTAAGCCCATATTATACATGCATTTGGCAGCAATTCGTTTGTTGGGGTTGTCAATGTTTTTCTTCCATAATTTTGCAGCTTCCAGCCATTTCCCCTCGTTTATTAAATCCTCGGTTTGTTTCAGATCTACATGTCCCGATTTATAATACATCCGTTCTACTTCCTCCCAATGTGGAATCAGCATTTTTGAAAACTCTGTGCCATGCACATCTGCCGAGTTCAAAACGGCGTCTCTACTTGGCGGAACTACTTTCATCACGTTTTTTATAAATGAACTTTCACCATTCCAATACAAGGCATTTTGGTGTAAATAGTAATATTTGTAAATGTTTTTGCTTAAATCATAAATACTCCAGAATGCATTTATTTCAGCCAATTCAAATACATTAAAATTATGATTTAAGGCATATCCGGTGGTGTCAATTTCATTTCGTACATAAAAATGATCGAGCGATAAAAGCAAATCGGCTCCCGTGGTGTCTGCAATGGTTTGTAATTCTTGCGAAGTATAAAATCCAAACTTCGGATCCAGCATTGTTTCGGTCTCGCTGTTGCTTTTTTGTGCCACCGGGTACGACTTTAAATAATTGGAGAGAATATAAGAATTCACATAACCGGCGTAGGTGTCGGGTGGTGCTGTTGTGTCTATTTCTGAAAGCTGATAAAAAGACAGCGTGTCTTTTACGGTTGATCTTGAAAAACTACCCGGTTCGAGTTCAATTACAGAGTCAAAGAAATCCTGGAGCCGGATTCCGTCCAGAAAATAAGCGAAGTAAATTTCTGATGCAATACTGTCAAGGTTTTCCATGTCACTCACCGGTTTTCCCATGTATTTATAATGAAGGTTTTCCGGGTTTTGTGAAACATTAACGTTGTTGTACCTGACAGCTACTTTTCGGTAGTTTTTCGGAAGAACAATATCGAACGAGGGCTGAATAACTTCAATTTTTAAAGAACTGGTATTAAATAAACTGGCACAACCATGAAACAGGGGTGCAATCAGTAAAAATAAGATTAGGTTGAAAGGTTTGCGGATCATTGCTGTTGGTTTAATTTTAAAATGTCCTCCATTCTTTTCTGAAGTGCGTACTGGTAAAATACAATCCTTTTCAGGTCTTCGTTACTTCGGTACTTCGATGCAAGTTGAAAAGCCGCTGTCAGCCATCTTGAAGCAGTTTCGAGATCATCCTTCATTTCGTAGGCCAACGCCATATTGTACCTTGCCTGAATGGCAATTTTTCCGTTATCGTCTCCAACATATCTTTTCCACAGTAAAATAGCATTGTCCCATTCCCCTTTTTGAAGATAGGTTTCAGCAGCTGAGAAATCGGGGAGGGGTGGTACCGAGTACATCCGGTTTACTGTTGCCCACGAAGCAAAAAAGCGTTTGGCATAATTCTCCCCGGCCATTTGCGAAGCAATTTTTAAAGCAGTAACCCGCGGTGGCAGTAATGTATTTTTCTGATATTTTCCCTGGTCATCGTAGCCATTCCAGAATATGGTGTCGATCATGGTTTTTCTGTCCAGAATTTTTTCGGCAAACGGGTCGTAAACCGCCCAAACTGCAGCTGTAATTACTTCGTTCGATTTTGTTGGTAAGTCTGCCGTTTCTGAATATTCATTGTAAAAATAAGAGTAGGTTTCCAACGAAATCAAAAGGTCGCTTTGCGATTTATCTGCAATATTTTTAATCAGTTCAAAATCGAGTGTTGGTAGTTTATCGCCATGGTGCAGTTTAAAAAGCTCCGGAAAAATATGAATGGTTTGAAAAGTCTGGTGATTTTTAAGGTTACCCGCCAGTTCTTCCATGGTTAAATTTACCAGGATGGAATCAAGATTTTCAGGGTCGTCCTTTGCTTTTTTTAGCCTTAAATCATTTTGGTAGTAATGAGTTAGTGTGTCGTTGGTATATTTGAAGTTGCGATAAACCAGTGCCACATTTTTGGCCGTTGGCGGGGTGGCCACTTTCCCGGGTTGATAAACTTCTATTTGGTATTCTTTATAAACGGTGCACGAACTGAACAGAGCCAGTATGACCGCTGTAATCAGTATGCGGTTCATTATTTTAGTTTTTCAAGTTCCTGTTTTCTTTGTTTTAGCCTTTCCAGATAATCGTAGGTAAGCTGCCGGTACATGGTATTGTACGACTCAAGTCCCCATTTAATCGCATCGTCAATGTTTCCCTGTAATTCGTATCCTACCGCCAGGTTAAAGGCGGCTTTACTTTTGGTTGATTTCGACTTTGCATCTTTTGTAATGCCTTCCCAAAGTACCATTGCTGCTGTCCAGTCATTGTTGTCAGTCAGCTTTTCGGCCTGTGTCATCCGGTCATCTTTGTCGCTAAAAATCGGGCGGCGTTCGGTATCCCAAACCGTACTTATTTCTCCTGAAAAATCGAGAGCAAGGGCAATTCCGGCTTCCGTAAGCCCTTGTTTAACGGTTGTGAAGTTGTTAAATAAATCGCGAACCGATCCTGCTTTGTCTTCCCAGTAAAGTGTATCGCGTAAAAATTCGCGCATAACTATCTGATCCTCGGCCGGATCATAAATCCTGAAGAGAGCTTCGTAAACAATGGCCATCTGTGCACCTGCCAGTTCCATAAATGCATCATTTCCCGGATCGTAATAAACATCCTTATCAAAATTGGTAATAACACGGGTTTGAAACATATCTACCGACAAAACAGCATCAGTGTTAAACATCTGGCAAAAGTCTTTTACTTCGTTCCGGGGCATTGTTTCACTTAAAAATGTATTCTTTTTGTGCTCTACAAATCGGTTTTCCGGAATAACATAATCGTACCTGCCTGATTCAAAAAGCAATTTTCCCAAGGCCTGTAACATGGTGTCAGCGGCCTGTAAATCGAGAATAAGCGTATCGGCATCAAAATTTTTCTTGAAAAAGATATTCTGAAGCGAATCGGCGGTAAGGTCTGAATAAGAGTCATCAACCGTACGATTGATCAAAAGCAAACTTTGTATTCTTTCCGGCAAATCCTGTTTGGCTTTGTGCGGTATCTCAATTGTAATGTACCTGGTTGAACTGCACGATGCAAGCATCAAAATAAGCAAAGGTAAAAACCAGATAAATTTTCTGAATTTGGTATTCATACAGTTTGTTTCCGTTAACCGGGTATTAATAAATTCCCCAATATTTTCTCAAAAACCATTCCACACTCACTAACAGCAGCAGAACAAAGAAAAGCCATTTTAAGTTGAGTAACTCATTCACTATTTCCTGGTAGTAATTTACTGCCTTGGGCTTGCTGTCGTTTTTTAGTTCGTTTAATAATTGGGAGGCGTCGGCAGGCAGAAAAAACTTACCACCACTTAGCGACGAAAGCTGGTAGAGCATGTTATGATCGGCCCTGGTAACAATATCTTCCATATTTACCGGGACAATTGTAAAACTGCCTGTTTCAGAATATTCGTCTTTGCCAATATCAACTTTTGCTTCAAATGTATAATCACCCAGCGGAAGATGGCCTGCATTAAGAAAATAATCTTCTCCCTGAACATCAAAAGTGAAGTTAAATTCTTCGTTATTTGAGTTTTTGAGCGAAATACTTACTTCGCTGTTTGTAATTCGCTCAAATGCATCGTTATATACTTCCGCATTTAAAATAATATCGTCGGTTTCAGTATATACCGGTTTGAATTCAACAATAAAATTATCTTCATTTTCACGTAAAGCCAGGTACTGGATCAGTTGGTTGATTAATTCATTAAAGAGGTCGTGACTCTGATTTTGGTAATAATCGAACAGGCGCCATCGCCAGATTCCTTCACCAAAAATAAAACCTGTTTTCCGGCCATCCTTTTTACCCGTGGCAATCAATGGCTTTCCCGTTTCTATGTTTTTTAATTTTTGATAAAAGAGCGGAGTAAAGTCGGTATCCAGCTCATAATCGGCAAAAGCTACATTTAATGGCGGAAATTTGGGTACCTGTTCAATAAAATCTTCTGATAGCCGGAAGGTGGCATAAGCCGGGTTAAACACAGGTTGTGCTTCTTCTCCCGAACCGGCAAGCGGTGTTATTTTTGCTCCCTGGTTGAACGTATTTAGCTGCGGAAGAAAAGTTTTGCTACCTGTAATGAACAGAATGGGTATCCGGGCAGCCTGTGCATTTTCAATTACCTGTGCCATCGATTTTCCCGAACTGGGGAGTTGATTCATAATGATCAGGTTGTAAACATTCAGGTTTGATGGATAAGGCTCATCGGTAAATGTACTTACATCATGTGTTTTTTGCTCTTCCAGCGTATTCTTTATAGCACCAATATCAGGATGCGAACCATCAGAAAGAATCAATATTTTTTGTTTGTTCTCTAAAATATTTATTACAAAACCGGCTGTATTGTTTTTTGTATTTCGCTCGTTTTCAACTGCTTCAATTTGGGCTGTATAATGCTGCAAACCTGTTTTGTCGGCATCAAGTATAAATTCACGGCTAACAAAATAATTGTCGTTGGGCGGTGTGATTATTACACTGTTCAGTTCATTGCCCCCATTCAGAATTGAAAGTTTTAGCGCTTTGTTTTTTACTTTCGAGAAGTGTACATCTACTTCCACCGGAAACTTATTTCCGGCAAAAGCCGTGCGGTTTACCCTGATGTTCTGAATGCGTGAATCTGCCACAACAGAAGTGTCTCCAAATCCGATGGTGTAAATCGGAAAGTTAATGTTGCTTAGTTGGTTAACCGGATTTTTTCCCTGGTTGTAAATGCCATCCCCGGCCAGGATAATAGCTCCAATGTTTTGGTTAAAATGATTGTTAACAATGGTTGTAAACAAACTGCTGTAGTCCGATCGTTTTCCAGAAAAGGTAAGTTCGCCCGTGGTACTTGGTTCTTCTCCGAAATTATAATTAACTACTTTAAAATCAGCTCCCAGTTCTTCGTTTACTACTTTTTTTAGCTCCTTTATCTGGTTGGCAAGTGCAATAGAATCGGGGCCGGAGACCATAGACGAAGAATTGTCCCAGGCTGCTACAATCAATGGGTTTTGAGTAATCTTTTTGAGGCTTTGCAGAAAGGGCGACAACAACAACAACGCAATAAGAAAAAAGGAAGCAAAGCGTAAAGCCATCAATATCCGAAGTTGGGTTTTGGAAAGCTCGTGGTTGGCTTTGTTCCTGAAATACAATAAAATAACAATACCCAATGCAGCAGCAATGATTGCGAGCAAGAGGACAAACCAATATTTTGTTCCGAATGAGATCAAATTGAATAAATTTTTGAAAGTCGTAAATATACGTAACTCCTTTTTTAAATTAAGGTTTAAAAAATATTATTGCAGGGCAAATTGATTCAGAAAGGAATAAATAAGCGATAATTAAATCCGGTAGCTTTTCTCTTTTAAACCACACCCTTGTATTTTTATATCCATCCCCGAAGCTTGTAATAGGAGAGTGCAAATATTTCGCGGACGATTAAAATTTCGTATTTCAGGTGATTCCAAACCTGGTAACGCACGTTCATGTTTTTGCCTACATCCGGCATCAATACATTGTTCCCTCCCAGTCTATCGTCTTCAAAAGTAAAATCGGCTTCGGCAGCATTTTCAAAAGCCGGAAGTGCATTTACTTTTTCGAACCCGGTTTTCTGAAAACAAAGCACGGCTCTTCGCATGTGTTCCGGAGATGTAACAATCAGTACCGGGGTTTTGTAACTGATTATGCCGGCACAATTCAAGGCCTGTGAGCGTGTATTGGTTCCTTGCGCTTCAAAAAGTATTCTTTCTCCCGAAATGGTCCTTGCTTCCAGTTCCGCTTTCATTTTTTGCGGTGTACTCAGGCTGTCTTTCAGCTCGCCGGGCATGGCAATAATTACTTTTGCTCCCGGAAAATTTTCGGCTACCCGGGCGGTGTACCAACTGCGCATCAGGTTCGACTGACTGGGCATTCCGCCCCCTCCGAGCAATATAATGTAATCCGGCTTTTGCTTTAATTCCGACTTACTTACACCCAGCCAGTGGTAGCCCCAATAAGGTGCCGAAGTGAAAGCTATTAACACACAAATGGTGAAAAACATGCCAGTGATTAAGAAGAAATTTCTGAGTAATCTTAAAAAAAGGATACTTTTGACTTTGGTTTTTCTCATCAGCATTGAATTGAAAAGCTAAATTACATTAAAATTAAATACATCACTTTTGAATACAACGGTAAAAAACGAGCTTATTGAATTGTTTGAGCATCAGTTCAACGAGAAAATGGAAAGATTTGAAATGCTGCCACAATCGGGTTCGTACCGCGAATACGCGCGGATGGGAAATGAAAACCGGACGGTGATTGGCGCTTTTAACAGCGACGTAAAGGAAAACACTGCTTTCTTGTCGTTTTCCAATCATTTGTACAACAAGGGAATTAAGGTGCCAAAGGTATATGCGGTAAGTTCCGATTTAAAGAAATACCTGGTTCAGGATCTTGGCGACACCACTTTGTTTGCTTATCTGACACAGGTTCGGGAGAAAGAAGGGTTTTCCGAAAATATTATCAGCCGGTATAAAAAAGTACTGAGTGCTTTACCAAAAATTCAGATTGTTGCCGGCAAAGAAATCGATTATTCGGTTTGCTATCCGCGTGAAGCTTTTGATAAACAATCGATGATGTGGGACCTGAATTATTTCAAATATTATTTTCTGAAACTGGCCAAGATATCTTTTGATGAGCAGGCCTTGGAAGATGATTTTCAGCAGTTTAGTAATTATTTGTTAAGTGCCAGCTCCAAATATTTTCTTTACCGCGATTTTCAGTCGCGCAATGTGATGCTGAAAGACGACGAGGTTTATTTTATCGATTACCAGGGAGGACGGATGGGAGCCCTTCAGTACGATCTGGCTTCGCTTCTTTACGATGGAAAGGCCGATATTCCGGAGAGCGTGCGGCAGCATCTTTTTGATTTTTACATCAGCGAACTAAAGAAATACATGAAAGTGGATGAAGAACGTTTCACCGCTTATTTTAAAGGTTTTGTGCTCATCCGGATTATGCAGGCAATGGGAGCCTACGGATTTAGAGGCTTTTATGAGAAAAAAGAACATTTTCTGAAAAGCATTCCGTACGCGTTGAAAAACCTCGAATTGCTACTGAAAGATCTGAAACTTCCGGTGGAATTGCCTGAGCTGGTAAATGTTTTGAAACAGCTTACAAAATCGGAGGTTTTAAAAGAGCTGGGGCAATCAAAGTCTGACCTGACGGTTCGGATCACCAGTTTTTCTTTCAAAAAAGGAATTCCTGAAGACCCTTCGGGAAATGGCGGCGGTTATGTTTTTGATTGCCGGGCCATTCATAACCCCGGAAGATATGACGAGTACAAGAAACTGAACGGAAAAGATGTTGCCGTACAGGAATTTTTGGAACAGAAGTCAGAAATGGGGCTTTTCCTCGAATCGGTAAAAGCACTGGTTGAGCAGTCGGTAAAAGTCTATCTTGAACGTGGATTTGCTCATTTGGCAGTAAACTTTGGCTGTACCGGTGGTCAGCACCGTTCGGTTTATTCGGCTGATAAACTGGCAGAATTTCTTCAGAACAATTATCCGGTGAATGTTGTTGTAATTCACCGTGAAAAGGATAGTTGGTAATGAGTAAAAAAGCATGTAAAAAGAAAGATTTTGAGGATAAAAAAGATCCGCATTTTGAATGTAAAAAGTGTGGCGCAAAAGTAAAGAAGGAAGATAAGGTTTGTAAGCCTAAAAGGATTGACTGAGGTTTTGTATAGAATCTGGGGATCAGGCAACTGACAAAAATTAAAAATAAGTTAGTTTTACTTTTTATATCTTGGTAATTAAACGCTGAGTTTTTATTTTCGCAGCAAATTTCAAAAAATAAAAATCATTCATGGGAAGAGCATTTGAATACCGCAGGGCAGCGAAGGAAAAACGCTGGGATAAAATGTCGAGGGTTTTTCCAAAACTCGCAAAAAAAATCACGATAGCAGCAAAAGAAGGTGGTCCTGACCCGGATATGAACCCGGCCCTGCGAACTGCCATTTTAAATGCAAAGCACGAGAACATGCCGAAAGCCAATATCGATTCGGCAATTAAACGTGCATCGGGGAAAGATGCTACCGATTATATAGAAGTGTTTTACGAAGGAAAAGGCCCGCACGGTGTACTCGTTTTTGTGGAATGCGCCACCGATAACACCACGCGTACCGTTGCAAACGTAAAAAGTTATTTTAATAAAGCCGGTGGAGGACAGGTTCCCAACGGTTCACTCGAATTTATGTTTTCGCGGAAAGCTGTTTTTGAATTCGACCTTCCGGAAGGGATGGAACTGGAAGAAATGGAGCTTGAACTGATTGATGCCGGTTTGGAAGAAATTGAAGAAAACGAAGGAAAATATTATGCTTCGGGCGATTACACCAGTTTTGGTGAATTGGCTTCGGCTTTCGAAAGATTGAACATTGAACCTACCAAAGCGGAGTTGAAACGTATTCCAACTACGCCGGTTGAGTTTTCTGAAGAGCAGATGGAAGAGATCGAAAAAATGCTTGATAAAATGGAAGAAGACGACGATGTTCAGGCCGTTTATACCAATATTGCATAATTGAATTCAATACCATACAAATAAAAACCGGACTACTGTCCGGTTTTTTTTGTTCTCCCTTTTTCAAATAATACCAAATTAATCCGACTAATTTCCGGCGGCAGAACCACAGGTATAGTCAACTTTAAGAGTTTTCTGTGATTAAGGTTATTTGAATATCATTTATTCATTGTACATTACGGGCATCCTGATATTGCCTCCTGTATTTCAGTTTCGTAATTTTTAGAAAGAAAAACCAAGTTCCAGTTCCAACTGGTTCATTTCTATTTCAATGGTTTGTCCGGATGGCGGATCCATTGGGTTGGCACCTTTTACACTGCTGTTCATCGCATAATTTACTGCAAAATGAATTTTGTTTCCGCTGTTGCCCACGGCTTTCGAGAAACCCAGTGCAATTTGGTTTTCAATCACGCCCGGAGCCAGAATGTTAAACATGACTTCTGACTTAGGAACCGGATTCTGGCCAAACGAAGCACCACATCTAAACTCCCAGGTATCTAAACCTGCATAGTTTAAACCAACTTTATACACCATTATGTCTTCCCAGCCAAAGCCTGCACCGTTGTCAGTACCCAAAAGAAAACGTGTATCACCGGTCATCGCATTGTACATATTAAGCATCATCGGATTTGCGATGGATTTTACCTGGCTGTAATAAATTCCTTTTACATCGGCAACCAGTGTCAGGTCCGAAACAAATTCCCACGAGATACCGGCTGTCCAGCTGGCAGGAATATCAAAACTTCCCTGTTCTGCAAACAATCCGGCGTATTCTTTTAAACTGCTTATCCCTTTTAGTCAAGTAAAGATTTATCTTTGATACATGAACGAGATTGAGAAATATCCAAGAGATTTTCAGGAGTTTATCACGCAGTTCAAATGCGAGGCTGACTGT
>JBKEDN010000121.1:0-8606 GCA_047975435.1 Draconibacterium sp.
AACAGTCAGCCTCGCATTTGAACTGCGTGATAAACTCCTGAAAATCTCTTGGATATTTCTCAATCTCGTTCATGTATCAAAGATAAATCTTTACTTGACTAAAAGGGATAAGCAGTTTATATAATTATCTATGCAATAGTATGATGCGATCAACACAGTAAGTGTTCGTTTTAAATAAAGGCATATTGAGATAAAATATTTTATAAAAATGAACTACCCCGCCGTAGAGCAGCGGGGTAGTTCATTCATTTATTGGACGAGAAATTTGATATGAATAGCAGTAATAATATATTGGAAGCAAGGGTTTAAGTTTCTTTATTTTGAATAATTATTCCATACAGATTCATCGATTCTTTAATGGAAATACTCAATTGTAAGCCCTGTTGGATTAAAATTTTTTTTGCGATATAAATATTTAATTCTGATAAGTGCTTCTTTTTATCCACAGCAGCTGTTGATCCATTTGTTGTATTCGGCTTTGCGGCAACATTTGATAATTCTGATATATAATCTTTAATCTCGATTAAATTATCCTGTATGGTAACATGTATTTTCCTTCCTTCAATAAAATCGGGATCTGATATATCAAATAATGAGCGTAATGCTGTCTTAATAAGCTTTTTGTCCGCAATAATAGTGGGTGCCTTTATTTGACTGATGTGAAATTCTGTTTCAAAATTCTGAAACTCTTTTCTAAGTTGTTCGATAACTGTAATTATTAACTTCTTAAAACTTACTCTTTCCAACTTTGAGTTTGATATGTCGTGTTCAACAGAAGCCCAATAATTTATTTTTTGGTTGTAATTGTATAACGAGCTTATTTCTTGCTGAACCTGTTTTAAAAGCGAATAATTGTTTGCTTGGCGCTTATTGGTAGTCGTTTCAGATAAAATAAACTCCATTGCGTGCGAAAGTGCCAGTAAAGGAGTATGTAAATCTCTTGATATAGAAGAAATTAAATTATCTTTTGTATCGAGTATATATTGTAGTTCATTTAACTTTTTGGTAGTTGAGTCGAGACGTAATACGTTATCTCTGGCAGCCTGAAATATGTTAAACAGATCAGTTTCATGATCGAATTTTGAAGGATAGACAATTAAATAGTATTTTTTATTTCGGCTAAGTCCTATTGCCTGAAGATTAATAGATTGGGTTGGTGAAATCTGTTGAATCCATACATCTGAATGAATATGGTTTTTGTAGCATTCTCCGTTGGTCACAAAGTTACTAAAAAATGATTCGAGGAATGAAAGGATAGTTATTGGAAAAATCTCAAGGAATTTATCTTGTTTTAATAATTTTTTGAACCAGGATGGATTTTTAGAAACACTTCTAAAGTAATTCTCCTCGATATGTTCAAGAACAACAGCTCCAATTTTGTATAACGAAAGTCTAATTATTCCTGAATCAGATTGCCTGTTGTAAATAATCTCCCGATTGCCTCTTTCAATTTTCTCTTTTAAAGTTAAGGAAGTGCTAGTAACGTCATGAAAGGCAAACCAAGTAAATTCATCAGCCCCTAATATTGTTATACTAAAATAGGTATCTTGATCCATTTGAACCCGTGGGATTGTTATTAATTCCTGAACACCCAAATATGCTGAACCTCCCGGAAAACAATCTTCAATATTTGCACCAATCTGAGGATTAGAGTTAAAACAATATATTCCTATATTTATGAGAACAATTATACCATTTGAGTCGGCAACTAAGGTTGTTGTTTCGGGGTCTGATAAAACCTTTTCAAAAACAATATTTTCCGGAGGTTTAATGTTCATTTAGTAGTTTTAATCCCAGTTTAAAGAAAGCTTCTTCTACACCCGAACCTGTTTTTGCACTTGTCCGGATAATGTCTTCTTTATTTATGTTATAACTTAAAATATCTTCAATATCAATTTCGTGGAGGCTTTGTAGATCATCCTTATTGATTAAAATAAAGAAAGGAATATTGCCTACCGCTTTCTTTACCAGATCGACGAGCTTTGGTACTACCTCCAAACTGTTTTTTCGTGTTGCATCAACCACCAGAAAATAACCTGCACACCCCATAAGATAGGATGGCCTGACACTTTGGAATTGGTCGTGTCCATGAATGTCCCATATTATTAATTCAAGATCGGTATTATTGATCGTAACACTCTTTTTATCAATCTTTACTCCAATAGTAGTTTCATATTTATATGAAAAACTTTCATTCACAAACTGATTGATCAAACTTGTTTTTCCTACAGCGAATGAACCGAGCAAGCATATTTTTTTCCTTACCATAATGTGTACTCTTTACTGGTTTACCAATTACTTTCAAAAGCTGTTTGCCAACAAACAACTGAATCCCCTTTTTTTATTATACACATTGCTCCTTATCAGATACCAAAGTTATTAAATTACCACAATTTTCAAATTTACGCGTCGTTTTTTAGATGCCGGAATATTTTCTTTCTGAGTGCTAGTGGTCCCCATATTCTTTACAAAAATATTATTTTCATTTACTCCTGATGTAAGTAACATTTCCTGAACCTTCAAAGCCCTTTTGGCACTAATTGCTCTATTAAATACCTCAGACCCGGAGTTGTCGCTATGCCCGATTACCTCAATTTTATAATCTTTACAGAAAATCTTACACAAAGAATCTAGTTCCGGAATTTGTGAAGTCAGAAGTAATAGTTGGGCCTTACTTGATTCTGTTAAAGAATCGCTGGAAAAATGAAAATAAACTTGCTTTTCTTCTATGCTGTATATTAAGGAGTTAAGCTTACTTGTTGGTACGATATTTAAATTTTCTTTTTCAACATCAAAATTTGAGAAATCGGTTTCAATCCGATTAATTAATTGGCTATAAGCGCTGTCCGAAATCGACCCACGAAGAACTATTTTCTGATGTTTAATTGTTGCACTGAAACTATTAGGAAGAACAAGCCCCGACACCAGGTTTTTTTCCAAAATACTTTCATCAGTAAATTCAATAAGTTCCCAGTTCATTTTTAGTTTGGTCGTGTCGATATTATGTTTAATTGCAATACTCACTGGAGTAGGGCTATTAAATTTTCTTATTCCCTTGATGTAAATGTTGCCCCAATCAATAGATTTGTTTGTTACGAATATGCCTTCAGTATGGCTTAGAGTTCTTATAAATTTGTGATATCGGAATTGTGATATTCCGAATCGGATGTAAAAAAATAAGAAGACAGTAAGTAATATGAACAGAAAAAATTTTGAAAATGAAATTTTTTTTGGTTCCAGTAAGCTTTTCTTTTCTTCTGCGTAGTTCAGGCATTTTTGTAAATAAGGAGAACATGCACCAAAAACCGAAGAATCGCCTGAAAAATAAGTAATTGGCGTACTAAACTTTTTTTGTAATGTTTCCAGTGTTTCAATCATTAAATCCCGGTAACTCTCAGGCGGATATCCTTCGATAACACAGGCTAGTGAAATCTTGGATTGAGTTTCAATCCAGATTTGGTTCTCTCCTACTTTAATGGAATTTAAATTCTGATCTAGTTTTCCGGAAATACTTTCTTCAACAAAGTTTTTTATGGCCGTTAACATACTACTAACTAAATCCGGATCTTTTAGCAACTTTGTTTTATTCACCTCCTGCAAAAGTAACCCGGTTTCATTATGTATTAATATCACGTGTTTGATCTGGTAACCAAACGTTTTCAACATGGCAATTTCGCTGTAAGGTTTTCCGGTAACCAACGAAATATACCGCCACTTTAAACCTCGTAAGGTTAAAGTTTGATCAACAATATTATTTAACGACTGGAAAAGCTTATTCAATTCGTACTGAATGGCATTACGAATAGTCTTGCCCATAAATGGAGCCAAAACTTCCGAGATTTGCTCCGGTTTATTTTCAATAGTCTCAAAAATTACACTTTCGATAACCGGGATAAGTTCGGTTTGAATCTGGTCGCTCTTATTGATAGATTGAAACAGTGATTGGGGCAAGATTTTGGCAACTTCATTAACCAGGAGATCTTCATTGGTAAGTAGCGATTTAAGATAAAGTAACTGATCTTCATCAAGCCTCACTAATATCTCCCTTAGCTCTGTTAATTTATCGGTCGCCATAAGAACAAAATACTAAATTAGCTAAACCATTTGGAATTAATCGGTTCCGTCTTCGTTTAACTGAACCGCCAAATCTGATAACAATAGTGCCAATGTTTTTCGGTCAACTTTCTCTATTCTTAACTTTTGCGATTCTTCTGTTACCAGGTTTTGAAGCGAACGGCCTAAATCTTCAATCTGTTTTTTGAGTTGATTGATCTGCTTATTCTGTAACTCTTTCAATTCCTGTAGCTCATTGTTTAACTCTTCACCAAGTGATTGTATCGATATTCGATTTTGTTGAATTTTTTCGGTCAGTTCATTCTGAACTTGTTGATTGTCAGCAACAAATTTTTTCCTGTTTTTCTCAACTTCATTCAACTTTCCCGAAATTTCACTTCGCAATTCTTCGTGTTGATTACTAAAACTATCGGATAATTTTTCACTTTCTTTTATCAGGTTGTTTTCGAGCTGCTGAAAACGCTTTTCAAACTCGGTTATATTGTTCCCGAACAAAATATCACGGATTTTTCCAACACTTTCATTGTCCTCGATATGATTTTCTGCTGCTGGTTTTTTATTTGTCATAATGTTAAATGTTTTGTGTTTCTTGAAAAAGAAATTTCATCATCTTACATAAAGTCAGTCTAATATGAATGCCAATTTTTTATGTCAAAGTTAAACTTTAAATTTATTTGTCAAAAAAAAGGACTAAATGGTAATTTGCGAACTTTACTGAATTTTGTGCACTTCTTACCTCTTTTGGTTTTATACATCAGATTTTTCTAAGAGACTATTTTGATTTTGTTTTTAGAGATATTTTGATGTATTTTTTGCTCAGACAAGGTAAAATTGACGCGAATAACCTAAGTTATTTAAGGAGAATTTGCAGCGGTTTGAGTGAAAAAGACGTAAAATAGAATAAAAAGATAAACTCCAAACAGTCTCTAAATATTTCAAAAACATCATTAGGGTCGTGTCAACTTTAAATTGACGTACCGTCATTCCGAATTTATTTCGGAATCTACTTTTTGAGCAGAGATGCTGAAACAAATTCAGCATGACGTCGTGATAAAACACGTTTGACACGACATTAGTGCATCATACGAAATTTGATCCGGGATTTTAGATTGTTGTTGCAGTACCATATAAATTGACCCATCAATACCTTCATTTGGTCTATTCTGTTATCTGACATTTTTTCTGGACAACATCACGAATCAATATGTTAACTTTATGTTAAAGTAATATAATAAAACTATGTCCATAGTGTCCCAGTATGGGAAATTATTCTTGTTTTTAGATCATTATTAGAACGCAAATAATGCAATAATTATATTCTACTGAAAACAATAGCCCCATAACAGACTGACTACAAGTACATAAACAATATTATTCTCTCCTGCCGGGATAGGAGTATGCTCGCTTTTTTCAGAAGCAAAGAATATCGTATTTTTTTGAAAACTCATCGTTCGCATAATTTTATCCCTGCTGTTTCGGCATAATTCCAAATGAAAATCTTCCAGACTAAGTGAATGTGTATAATAAAAATTGAAATATGAGGAAACTTTACAACTTTATTTTATTTGTTGTTCTACTTACGACAATTAATATCGAAGCATTTGCATTAAATGCAGGATTCGAATCAGGAAATTTTGTAAATACTGAAAATTCATTTGAGCTAATTTCGACGTTTCCGCAAGACTTTAGTTTTACCCTTTCTGCCACCCCCGAAACCTGCGAAGGTAACGGAACAATAACAATTAGCACTACAGGCACCACTGTTGGGCAGGTATTGCAGGTTGTAATGTATAAAGATGGAAATACGGTTACACCCTACCGGGTAACTGATACAACCGCCACCAGTGCCGATTTTGAATATACTGAAACGGTGTTGTCGGCCGGTTCGTACGAAATACACATAACCGATTCGGAGAATTTCAGCCCGCCGGCGCAAACAATCTTTGTTGCTTATGCAATTGAGGATATTCAGTTTTCTTATTCACAAGCATATATCTGTGGCGGAACAAAAATTACGGTAACCGCATCCGGTGGTCATCCGGAAACTTATTCTTTAATACATCCAAAGATGACCGCGGTCATCTTATTCGAGTTTATGGGTTTAGAGAATACATATTCCGTGGTTTCGGAATATGTGCATACAGCTGACACTGAGTGTAAGCCTCAGTATTTTTACATGGACGGTTCACTTGACGATACCGAAACGATATTGCACAGTCTGAAACCGAACGGGAAAACGTTCCAACTGTTTTCTCACGGCAGACCCGGCGAGTTACTACTCAATGGCGAGTGGATGGATGCCGAAAAAATTGCGAGGTTCCTAAAACCAAGAATCGACAGCTCTACGCAACTCAACATATATGGCTGCGAGTTTGCTAAAGGCGAAAAGGGACTGGCGGCGGTAAACGACCTTGAGAAAACTTTAGGACTTTCCGTAGCCGCATCCAACAACATTACCGGCATAGATGGTGACTGGGAGCTGGAAGTGGGAGCGAAAACGGCTTCCTTGAAAGTTTCAAACTATATGTACAATTTGCAATGCTCCACAGGTAGAAAGTATGATGTTTACGCTTATTACAGGAGTGCAGGAGGGCATTGTACGAAAACCAACTATTTAATTCAGAGTGGAGCGGGGAATTTAACTCCGAACCCGGTTGACCAATCGGTAGCGCCAACTGATTTGAGTTATGGTGGAAAATCTTGGAAAAAACTTACAACAACTGCTGTACAAGCCAATACTTCAAATCAAATTAGAGTTATTCTGCGTCCGTATTATTCCGATTGTAATGGCAGTTACATATTGGCGGATGCTATATTGCTGGTTGATAACTTTGGCAATCACTACATCATCGATAACACTAAAGGTTTTTTTCAGGTAAACTGGACTACTACATCTAATTCGAACGATTATAAGTGGACGTGTACCTGTCATCAAAAAAACCAAAATACATCAACATCCGACCAATTTTTATGGGACTTTTTTGAAAAAGATCATTTGTTAGATTCGGATGGCGATGGAGTTTTAGACGCTTGTGATTTGGACGACGACAACGATGGTATATTGAATACTGATGAAGGCTGCTCTACATTGGCTAACACAAACGAACAAAATGGAACTTTTGGAACGTTGGCTTCGGGAACAAGGGATCTTGTGGTTAACCCCGGTAATGGATATGCCTACGTTGGCGATTTGAATGGCGAGGGAAGATATGTTGTGGTTGCACATAATAACGTGGCGAATGTACACTGGAGTACTCACTTCGACCATATTTACGGGTAGACAACCGGAGCTGACAATGATGATTTTTTGGCAGTAAATGGCTCTATGCAGGTAGGTGTTTTTTATAAACAAACACTAACCCTGCCTTCGTTAGCAAGTGTTACTTTTGGATTTTGGACGGTAAGTGGGGTGCCATCTTCAGAAGCAAGTTTATTCCCTTTTAATATTGGGATTAGGATTAAAGACCCGACTAACACAGTAGTTGCACAAACATCAACGGGTTCTATTACCCCTACTACCTGGCAAAATGCGCAACTTACATTTAATACAACTTCATACACCAGTTACACGGTTGAGGTCTATAATATCTCTACGGCTGCAAGCGGAAACGATTTTTGCATAGATAATATTTATGTTAATTCCCCAGTGCCTGTTTGTAATCTCGATACCGACGGAGACGGGATACCGGATTATCTCGATTTGGACAGCGACAATGACGGTTGTCCCGATGCCATAGAAGGAGCAGCAAATATAACGCTCAGTCAATTAAATTCCGAAGGCAGAATAGTAGGAACGGTCTCTACTTCCGGGATACCTACGGCAGCAGGAGGCGGTCAAACCGCGGGAACGTCAAAAGATGCATCTGTTAGCGCCTGTTGCGATATGGCATCCGGCTATCCCGATGGGGATGTAGACGGAGTTTCGGATCTGTGCGATCAAGATAAAGACAATGACGGTATTTTAGATTCGAATGAATGTTTCAACGGAGCTAATTTAAGCGCGGTTTTGGATACGCTGTATAATAATACACCTAATTCAACAAAATCCATATCGGGGCAGATGCCGGGACTTCCAACTGGGAAAAACTATACGATGTACTTCAGTATGGGAGCGGGAACCTCCGGTTCGATAATATCGTGGTATTCTTCAGATGTAATTGTTGCCGCACCAAATGTTACAAGTACGAATACAGCTTATGTATTGTTTGAATTTCCGATGGCTGTAAACAATCTGAATTTCAAAATTACAGATATTGACTCCGGAAACGGTGAAATAGGAGAGGTTACCAAAGTTAATGCATACAATAAAAACGGAGTGTTAATTGATTTATCATCAAACACAAATACAATTACCTATCTAACAGGCGGACCACCTAAGTTAGGCGCTAATAATACCTTTTACGGGCAGATCACCAGTTCATCAGGCGATGTGCATATTTCTTATGGCGTGCCTGTTTCTAAGTTGGTAATAACCTTTGCGGGGACACATCCGACTAATCCGGTTTATTTATCACAAAGCATTAAGCTGATGA
>JBKEDN010000122.1:0-12978 GCA_047975435.1 Draconibacterium sp.
ACCAGGAGAGGAAAACCTGCTGGCTCTGTATTGCCCGAAAGTATTATTTTGAATAATTATAAATAGCTGACAATTAGCAAATTACTAAAAACAAAATTTGGATTACAACATAGAAGGGACGATCCCGAGTACTCGCGGATCAGGGTGAGTCAACATATAAAAAAGAATACACTTGGCTTTAGTTCTAACAATTAATAGAACTGGCAAATTGCAAATGAATTTGATATTCAACTTTAAACAAGTTCTATGAGAATGAAAAAACTTCTTACCCTTACCGTGTTAGCCCTGCTGGGAATGA
Source organism: Draconibacterium sp. (assembly GCA_047975435.1). Lineage (GTDB taxonomy): Bacteria > Bacteroidota > Bacteroidia > Bacteroidales > Prolixibacteraceae > Draconibacterium. The sequence goes on from JBKEDN010000122.1 coordinate 299, forward strand.
GTGCCGTAGCACAGATTACAGAACTACCTGTCCGGGAAATTCCGGAAGATTACGGTTACATTGTAAAAATCGGGCAACAGGTTCCGGATGTCACCCTGAAACTGACCGACGGGAAAACCATTACAACTTCTGATTTAAAAGGCAAAGTAGTGATGCTCCAGTTTACAGCCAGTTGGTGCAGCGTTTGCCGGAAAGAAATGCCGCACATCGAAAGCCAAATCTGGCAAAAACACAAGGACAACAAAGACTTTGCATTGATTGGTGTTGACATGGACGAGCCGCTCAACAAGGTAAAAAAGTTCGAGGAAGACATGAAATTACCTATCCGCTGGCGCTGGATCCTGAGGCAAAAATATTTTACACTTTTGCGGCCAAAGGCGCCGGTGTTACAAGAAATGTAATCATCGATAAAAGCGGTAAAATTGTTTACATGACCCGTTTATACAAAGAAGATGAATTTGCCGAAATGGTGGATGTTATTGATTATCTTCTGAAACAATAAGTACAAAAATTACAGCAAATTGCGGGAAGGCTCCTGCTTCGCAGCAATAAAAAATGGGATTAAGTATTTGAAAATGAATATTGTTATTATAAAATACAACGCCGGAAATATTGAATCGGTAAACAATGCTTTAAACCGGCTGGGTGTAAAGGCCGAAATTACTGCTGATCCGGAAAAAATCAGAAACGCCGACAAAGTTATTTTCCCGGGTGTTGGCGAAGCAAGTACCACCATGGCTTATCTTCGGGAACACAAACTGGATGAGCTCATAGTTTCGCTGAAACAACCTGTTTTGGGCATTTGTCTGGGGCTCCAGCTAATGTGTTCGCACTCCGAAGAAAACGATACCGATTGCCTGGGTATTTTTGAGGAAAAGGTAAAACGTTTTGTTCCGAAACCCGGCAAAGAATTTATTACCAAAGTGCCGCACATGGGCTGGAATGCGGTCAATCAGTTAAAAAGTGAAATTTTTACAGGAATAAACGAGAATGAATATGTTTATTTTGTGCACTCGTATTATGCTGAAAAAAGTGAACATACCATTGCTACCTGCAACTACATTCAGCCTTTCAGTGCTGCCCTTCATAAAAATAATTTTTACGCCACACAGTTTCACCCCGAAAAAAGTGGAACGGTTGGGGCAAAAATTTTAGAGAATTTTATAAAAATTTAGTTGTAAATTGAAGTATGGATAGGTTAACAATTATAAAAGTAGGCGGGAAAGTAGTTGAAGAACCCGAATCGCTAAATGCTTTGCTCGATCAGTTTCAACGGATTACGGGCAACAAACTGCTGGTACACGGCGGGGGAAGAACAGCTACGGTAATTGCTGAAAAACTGGGTATTGAAACCCAAATGGTGGACGGCCGGCGAATTACCGATGCCCAAACCCTGGAAGTGGTAACCATGGTTTATGGCGGCCTGGTAAACAAACGGATAGTGGCCGGTTTGCAGGCCCGCGGAATGAACGCAGTTGGCCTCACCGGCGCCGATTTCAACCTGATAAAAGCACACAAACGGCCGGTTAAAGACATCGACTATGGTTTTGTGGGCGATGTGGACGATGTTAACGTTTCCGAACTTCGACTGTTAATCAACGAAAATGTAATACCGGTGGTAGCGCCCTTAACGCATGATGCAAAAGGCCAATTGCTAAATACAAATGCCGACACCATTGCTTCGGAACTGGCCACAGAACTTTCGAATTACTACAAAGTTTACCTGTTTTACTGCTTTGAAAAAAGAGGTGTTTTGCTCAATCCCGATGACGAATCGAGCTTGATTTATGACCTAACTATACAAAAGTTTAACGAATATAAAGAAGAAGGCATTATCAGCGCCGGGATGATCCCGAAACTTGAAAACAGCTTCCGCGCAAAAATGAAAGGCGTACAGGAAATTTTGATCACCAATACCGATAACATTATCACCGGACGCGGAACAAGAATTATGTAGGCAGGTTTTCTTGTTAAAAACTCCCTATACATTAACATGTCGTGCTTCTATGCTGGAATTGTAGTTAAAAATTTTCTAATGTTTCCCGAAAAACAATCTGTTTTATATTTTATGATCCCTGTCGTGTAATATCCACTGATCTGTTGCGAATCAGAAACCACCTTATTCAGATCATTTGTTTAATACAAAAACATACTGCAAAGCATTTTTGTATATCCGTAAGAATTTAGTATGTTAAAGTCGTAAAACTTTGTGTTTTATATGAACTAAAAATTGGGCGGCTAAACGTATAAAAACTTTATTTACAACACACTATCATGGCAAAGATTATTGAGAGCACTTGTACCGACTGTACCAAGCTGGAAGATGGTTGCTGTAAAACGTGTATTGACGAACATAAAACCAATATATTTTCTCCGTTAACCATGAAGGAAATTGAATTCCTGATTGACGACAAAAAGCAAATTGTTTACAAAACCGGAGAGACAATTGTGAAACAAAACACGTCTTCAACACATGTGGTTTGTATCCGTTCGGGTATGGCAAAGCTATATGTTGAGAGCGACAACGGTAAAAATGTGATTGTACGCATTGCCAAAAAGGGAGACTTTATAACAGGCGGTGGTTTGTTTAACGGCAGCGTACAACATTTTAGCATTACCGCCCTAACCCCGGTTCGTTGCTGTTTAATTGATTCGGCAAAACTAACCACCCTTTTTTCGGAGAATAATTCGTTTGCCGTTGGACTACTTCGGTACAATACCAAACAAAACAATTATTTGCTAAATAAACTGGTTAACCACACCCAAAAATATATGCCCGGCCGGGTAGCCGATACCTTACTGTATTTAAAAAACGAGATATTTGCTGAAAGTCCCTTTCAGGTACCTTTAACCCGTCAGGAACTGGCCGAAATGTCGAACATGACAAAAGAGAGTTTTGTACGGATTTTACACCAGTTTAAAGACTCGAAACTGGTTGCAGTAGATGGCAATAACATTGAAATTCTGAACGAAAATTCGTTACTGGCGATAAGCAAAAACGGATGATTGACATATATCAATCATTTAGGTGCGAATAATCAATTAGCAGATTCTTTTATATCATATCACCCACATTCATTCGTAAGGAGCAGGGTATTATTTTTACTCCAAATTAGTATGAGTAAATATTCAATTACCTAATCTATTACGTTATGAAATACAAATCACTTTTAAAACTTTTCTTTTTAGGCCTTTGTTGCGCGGTATTAGCAACTTCTTGTACTAAAGAAGGACCGGCCGGGCTTAATGGTGAGAACGGCGCTGATGGTGCAGACGGCTCCGACGGAACTGACGGAGTTGATGGAATCGCATATTGTCTGGAGTGTCACACTAGTGGAGTTATAGATAATTTGACAGCTGAATGGAAACCATCCGGACACGGCTCAGGAGGTTCGCTCGCAAGAGGTGGAAGTGCAAGTTGTGCACCTTGTCACTCAGGTGTTGGTTTTGTTGCTTCGTTGGATGGAGGAGAAGATTTATCTAAGTCTTCAATTAATTGTACAAGCTGTCACAGCCATGGCGAACCACCAGTTTTTCAGGATGATAATGGCGACCCTGTTTTTATACGGACAACTGCAGCTGTTACATTAATGAGCAATTCATCTACAATCATCGATTTGGAATCTTCATCAAACTTATGTGTGAATTGTCACCAACCAAGAACCGCTGCTCCTGTTGATGAAGACGGAGATGGCATGTATTTAGTTGGTAGCCACTATGGTCCTCACCATAGCCCACAGGCTACTTTGCTCGAAGGTATTGGGGGATATGAATTCCCTGGTTCTGCGACTTATCCCGGAACAAAATCTCATCCTCACCGCAAATGGGCCGATTGTGTTACCTGTCACATGGAAGATTCTAACCATAATTTTAGTGCACCTGAAATTTCAGCTTGTACAACATGCCATGAGGGAGCCACAAACTTTGACATAAATGACAAATTAACCGGCATCCATACTCAAATGGAAGAACTTAAAACTCTTCTTGAGCAAGCTGGTATTTTCGAAGATGGCGAAGCTATTGAAGGAGTATCATACCCATTTGTATTAGCAGCTGCTGCCTGGAACTACATCACAATTGAAGAAGATAAGAGTGAAGGAGTTCACAATCCTGAATATATTAAAGCACTCCTTACAAATTCAATTGAAGCAGTTGAAGATTATATTGCGAATAACTAATCCGAATACTATTGAAAAAAGACTTCTGTAGAAGAAGTCTTTTTTTCACTAAATGCAATAATTTATGAAAGCACTAAAGATTATAATATCAACATTAGTATTGGCATTGGTTTTTGGTGGTTGCGCATATAATTTCATCGTTCCGGAACCTACGGTAGATCCGAATGACCCGAATGCTGCCGAAGTATCGTTTAAGGCTGAAATTTTGCCAATCTTCACATCAAAATGCGTAAGCTGTCACACAACCGGCAAGCAGAATCCTGACTTAAGTGCCGACAATGCTTATTCTTCCATAAACAGCAGCCAGTATATCAATCAAACTTCACCTGAATCAAGTTTGATCTATACTCATCCAACCGGAAACCACTCGGCAGTTTATACCGATGCTGAAGCCGCCAAAGTATTGCTGTGGATCAATCAGGGAGCACAGAATAATTAAAAACCAAATCTGAGAATAATGAAAAAATACATACTGACTCTCCTTATTTCAGGATTAATATTTCCAAGCCTTTTTGCACAAGAGGAGAAGGAACCGGATACACCTGTCAGTAATCCTTTTGAAAGCGGGATACTGATTGATGCTCAAACCACGGTTATCCCCGATGCAAAAACCCTGGAATTTATTATCCAGCACAAATTTGGTTCTGTTGAAAACGGATCGTCTGACCTTTGGGGAATTTATGGTTCGTCGAATATCAGAGTGGGCCTGAATTATGTGCCTGTTAAGAATTTTCAAATAGGCGCCGGCATTACTAAAAAAAATATGATAACCGATTTAAGTGCCAAATGGACTATTCTTAAACAAACAGAAAGAAGTACCATTCCTGTTTCTGTAGCACTTTTTGGATCGGTAGGAATCGACGGCCGTGCGTTTGAAGATCTTGGAGGCCTTGGTTACACAGTTGATTCGAAAGCAGCTTATACTAATCCTGAAAGTTTTTCTTTCAACGATCGTTTGTCGTACTTCTCGCAATTAATTGTTGGTCGTAAAGTTTGTAGTGCCCTGTCAGTACAGGTAGGTGCCAGCTTTACCCACTACAATATGGTTGACTGGTACTACGACCACGATGTGATTGGTTTGCATGCCAATGCACGGGTAAAATTCTCTCCACAAGGGTCGATTATTGCAACCTACGATCACCCGCTAAAAGTAAAAGGAATTACAGAACAACATAACTGGGACACCTGGGCAGAACCCAGCTTATCGTTTGGTGTTGAGTTCTTTACATTCACTCATGCTTTCCAGATTTTTGTTAGTTCAACTGACAAAATCCTCCCGATGGAGATGATGGCCCATAATATTAGCCCGATAAAAGGGAAAAGTTTTGCCATTGGTTTTACCATCACCCGTTTGTGGATGTTTTAAGTACTAACTACAACACTGGTTAATAAAGATGGTAATATCGGTAAAAAACGGTATTACCATTTTTTAATAGAAAGATGAACTGTTTGTACACTCAAAAAAAACGTTAACGATTTAAAATATAAAGACCAATGAAAGTCTCCCTGTCAATTTTGATGTTTCTGCTTTGTATCAGTTATTCAACAAGAACACTGGCGCAGTATTACGACGATCCGAAAAATCACGATTGTTTGAAATGCCACTCTCAGCAAACCTATTCATTTCATAACGATATGATGGATACGGAGCAGAAACGCCTTATGAATCCGTATTTAATTATCGATACCACCCAGTTACGCAACGGGGTTCACCATAATTTCGATTGCACCGATTGCCACTCGTACGACTACACCACCTATCCGCACACAGCAACCTTAAAACTGGAACCGCTTCCAACCTGTCTGGATTGCCACGGCGGAGATGAATCGTTTGCTAAATACGAATTCGAAAAAGTACAGGAAGAATTTCAAAAAAGTGTTCATTACAAAGTTTATGGCGACAATTTCACTTGTGCAAAATGCCATAACCAACATTACTACTCGCCGGCTGCACGCAATAGTAGTAGTGTTGTTGAAATTGTTGAGTACAGTAACAAAATGTGCTTAAATTGTCACAACGACATGAAAAAATTCAGCCTGGTTTCGGGTGAAACAAAGCCAACTGTTGTTGCTATTCACGACTGGCTTCCTAACCAGGAATTACACTTTCAGCATGTACGTTGTATCGAATGCCATACGGCGGTTGAAGACAGCCTGATGGTTTCGCACAATATTCTGTCAAAAGAAGATGCAGTGCGTCGGTGTGCCGAGTGTCACTCATCGAACTCCATGCTTAAAGCTTCGTTGTATAAATATCAAAACCTACAGGAAAGGGCTGAAGACGGAACCGTACTCGGAATGCTCTCGAATGAAAATTATGTAATCGGATCACATCAGATCCCGATATTAAAAATCATTAGCCTGATTATCTTTTTTGCTGCGATAGCCGGAATCATCATCCATTCAACATTTAGATTTATTATCAAAAAGAAATAGCCATGAGCACAGAAAACAAAATATATTTCTACCCACTTTGGTTACGCATTTGGCATGGAATAAATGCGCTGGGAATTATTCTGCTAATCATCACCGGAATCAGTATGAATTCAGGTTTTGAAAAGTCAATAATCAGTTTTAAACTCATTATTACTGTGCACAATTACGCCGGTGTTATAGTAACGCTAAACTATTTGCTGTATTTACTTGGCAATATATTTACCGACAATAAAAAATTCTACATCGTTAAGCCCAAAAATTTCCTGAAACGCCCAATGAAACAAGCTTATTACTATGCCTGGGGAATGTTTCATGGGATGAAAGCCCCCTACCCGCTTTCTGAAAAACGCAAATTCAATCCGTTGCAAAAATATACTTACATCGCCGTTATGTACATCGTTGTTCCGCTGGTGATAATCTCAGGCATTGGATTGATGTTTCCGGAGTTGATATTCAATAAAATATACAATGTAAGCGGTGTATTGATTACAGCCGTAACCCATTCAGCCATGGGGTTCTTTATTTCAATCTTCCTGCTAATCCATCTTTACATTGCCTCGATCGGGAAATCGCCGGTTGAAAACTTTAAAAGCATTATTACAGGCTGGCATCACGTGTAAGTTTTACAGTAAAAAGCAAAGCATAGTAAGAAAACAAAATCAGAAAACAGAACAGAAGACATAGACACATAATATGGATTGTTGGCTCACTTGAGAGAGATTATTAATTAATAATAATAAGAGGAGCTTGGTATGAAATACTTGAGCAAAACATTTGTCGCTACTGTTCCGGGCTATCACTATGCCGAACATTTTCGGAAGCACATTAAAGCCATTTTACTGATTGGGCTGTTTGTAACAGCCGCATTCGGAGTACGTGCCCAATCGAATGACGATTGTGCCATGTGCCACGACGATCCGTCACTTACCACCATTCGTAACGGAAGGGAAGTTTCCAGGTACATTCCGGGCAATGTACTCGAAAACTCGGTACATAGCTACCTGGAGTGTGTATCCTGTCATACTGATGCAGCTGTAGAAGAGTTTCCGCATCCCGATACTTTGCAACCGGTTAATTGTGGCGAATGCCACGACGAAGCGATGTCGAATTTTATGGACGGCATACACGGACAGGCTTTTTCGCGTAACGACAAAAATGCTCCCAATTGTTCGGAGTGTCATGGTACACATCAGATTATTCCGTCAACCAATCCCAAATCACCCACTTATAAAATGAATATTCCGGTGCTTTGCGGAAAATGTCACCAGGAAGGAGCACCGGTTGCCAGATCGTATAATATTTCGGAACGCAACATTTTGGAAAATTACAGTCAGGGCATTCACGGAAGAGGTTTGTTTAATGCAGGACTGATCGTTACCGCCACCTGTAACGATTGTCATGGAAATCACCTGATCCTGCCACACACCAACAGCAAATCGAGTATTTCACAAAAAAACATTGCATCAACCTGTATGAAATGCCATGCAAGGATTGAAGATGTTCATACTAAAATTATTAACCGGGAATTATGGGAGAAAAAACCCGGTGCAATTCCGGCTTGTACCGACTGCCATCCACCGCATAAAGTAGAAATGCAAAACCTGGTTGAAAACATCTCCGACAAAACCTGTTTAAAATGCCACGAACAACCCGATATACACACTACGAAGGAGGGACAGCAGGTTTCGTTACGTGTTGATGTAAACGATCTGGCAGCCTCAACCCATAACAACATTACCTGTGTAAAGTGCCATTCGGATGTAACTGCAACTTTAGCACGCCCCTGCGAAACTGCCGGCAAGGTTGACTGCTCGAACTGCCATGCCGAAGAGGCTGAAATTTATTTTGAAAGCGGCCACGGAACAGCTTATGTTTCAAAACACGAGAATGCTCCCTACTGCACTGATTGCCATGGTACACATCTTGTAAAAAAGAAAGACGATGAGACTTCGCCCATTTTCCGTTCTTCGATTCCGAAACTTTGAGGCGATTGTCACAAAAACAACGGGCAGGCACTGGAAGGTACTGATTTAAAAGAGAAAGATGCTTATGCTGATTACTCTACCAGTGTTCACGGCCGCAGCCTGGAAGAAAAAGGTTTGTTGTCGGTTGCTGTTTGTACCGATTGCCACACCACCCACTTCATGTTAAAAGAAAACGATACGCGGTCGTCGGTTAATCCCGCCAACCTTGCCAAAACGTGCGGAAAATGCCACAAGGGAATTTACGATGAATACATTGCCAGCGAGCATGGCCACCAAAACAATACGGGCGAACTAAAATTTCCGACCTGCGAAACCTGTCACACGGCGCATCACATTTCAGAGGTTCATGAAGACAAGTTTATGTCGGAAATTACCGATCAGTGCGGCCAGTGTCACAAAGAACTGGCTGAAACTTACCTGGAAACCTATCACGGAAAAGTACATCAACTGGGATATTTACAGGCAGCACGCTGTTCTGATTGTCACGGAGCTCATAATATTTATCCGATGGACAATCCGAAATCAACCATTAACCCCCGAAATATTGTTACAACCTGTAAGAAGTGCCACACCGATGCCAACATGAAATTCACGGGTTACCTGACGCACGCTACACACTACGACCGAAGTAACTTTCCGTGGCTATATTACACTTTTTGGGCAATGACAGCTTTGCTTCTAAGTGTGTTTGCCTTTTTCGGCTTACATACTTTGTTGTGGTTTCCCCGCTCACTCGGCACTCTTATCAAACGCGGAAGTCATCCGAAAACAACCGGAAAACAGTTGTACATACGCCGATTCTCGAAAAAGAACAGGATTACGCATATTTTTGTGATTATTAGCTTCTTGCTATTGGCGCTCACCGGAATGATACTAAAATTTGCCTATATGCCCTGGGCCAAATTTCTATCAGAATTGATAGGTGGGGCCCGCGTTGCCGGTTTGATCCATCGCTTTGCCGCTATTATTACATTCGGATATTTTGTTTTTCATGTAGTTTCTCTGCTCAAAATTAAATTCAAAAAAGGGATCAAAGTCAGCAAGTTTATATTCAGCAGTAATTCATTAATGTTTAATAAAAAAGACATCAAGGATTTTTGGGCTTCGATTAAATGGTTTACCGGTGCAGGCCCCCGCCCAAGTTACGGTCGCTGGACATACTGGGAAAAATTCGACTACTTTGCTGTTTTCTGGGGAGTGATGGTAATTGGCACCACCGGTTTAATGTTGTGGTTTCCCGAAATATTTACAAAGATACTTCCGGGTTGGCTGATCAATGTTGCGCAAATCATTCACAGCGATGAAGCATTGCTGGCCGTTGGTTTTATTTTTACCATTCATTTCTTTAATACACACCTTCGTCCGGAGTCGTTCCCAATGGACACCGTAATATTTACCGGCTATGTTCCACTTGAAGAATACAAAGCCGACAGACCACACGAATACGAACAATTAGAGAAATCGGGTAAGCTGAAAGATGTGTTGGTAGAGAAGGAGTTTACACCTCAAAAAATGCTGTGGATAAAGATATTTGGCTTTGTTGCGCTTTTTACCGGAATCATTTTAGTCGGCCTAATTATATATTCTTTGATTTTTCACTAAAACCCGTAATAAAAAAAATGTGATTTTCAGAATAAACAATAAATAAAAAAACTAACGCGAGTACCTGACAAACGTTATAAATACGAAGATAAAATAATGCTGCACATACTAAATTTGATAACATAATTTCACAATACATCATGGTATATAGAACCCATTTAAATTAATAAATGGCCTTGAAAGTTTAGTTGAATTTTACCAAATTGCGTCAATATCTTAGCATGCTAAGCTAATTAAAACTAAAGGATTATGAAATTACCATCATCCATTAAGAACTGGATTTCTATTGCAGGAGCTTTGCTGGCGGTTTTTAACCTGGCTTGCATACTTTCCCTTATGGTCCTGAATACAGTATTTGGATTCGGGGGTTCGTACATCGGCCTGTTTATCTACATTGTTCTTCCTGGATTTATGATTGTTGGGCTTATTATGATTCCGGTTGGAATGCGGATTTATAAAAAAAGAGCCAGAAAAGCAGCCAAAGAGGGAAAACAACTCAACTGGCCCATTATCGATTTTAACAATATTGCTACGCGAAATGCTTCCATCATCTTTATTGTTGGAACCGTTTTTTTACTGATTATTTCATCCGTTGGAAGTTACGAAGCTTTCCATTATACTGAATCAGTAGAGTTTTGCGGAAAACTTTGTCACCAGGTTATGGAACCCGAATATACGACTTATCATGGCTCGTCACACGAACGGGTGGCTTGTGTTGAATGCCATGTAGGATCGGGTGCCAGCTGGTATGTAAAAAGTAAATTATCCGGTTTGTACCAGGTATATTCGGTTTTGGCCAAGAAATATCCGCAACCAATTCCAACCCCGATTGCCAACTTGCGACCAGCACGCGAAACATGTGAACAGTGCCACTGGCCGGATAAATTTTACGACCGGAAATTAAGGATGAAACACTCTTTCCTGACCGATGAAGAAAATACAGAAGAAATCATTCATCTCCAGGTAAAAACCAGTACACGTGTAACTCCCAATGGAATTGAAAAGGGAATTCACCAGCACATTAGTCCGGATGTAAAAATTGAATACAAAGCGGTGGATCCCAAACGACAGATTATTCCATGGGTAAAATACACCAATACAAAAACGGGTGAGGTAAAGGTTTTTACCGACAGCTACAATTCAATGACAGAAGCACAACTGGATTCACTGGAAACCAGAACCATGGATTGTCTGGATTGCCACAACCGTCCGTCTCACAACTACAATGCGCCACAGAATTTCATCGACAAATCGATGACTGAAGGGAAAATATCGACAGATCTTCCGGCAATAAAACTGGCAGCTATGACGGCCTTATACCAGGATTATCCAACAAAAGACAGTGCCTTTTTTGCTATCAAAACCCAGGTTAACGACTGGTTTGAATCAGGCTATCCCGATATTGCTGAAAGTAAGAAAGAAGAAATTGCCCAGGCTATCCGGGAAATACAGAATGGATATGCCAATAATATATTTCCGTACATGAAAGCCAGTTGGAAAGAATATCCCAACAACATTGGGCACATGGAATCGGATGGTTGTTATCGTTGTCATAATAACCGGCATACAGCTGAAACCGGTGAAGTTATTTCAAAAGACTGTAACCTGTGCCACAACATAGTTGCACAAGGCACAGCAGATACTTTAAGGTATGCAAATTCGCAAAATCCTTTAACTTTTGAACACCCGGTTGACATTGGTGATGTTTGGCAAGAAGAGCTTTGCTCATCGTGTCATTCTGCACTGTATTAGGAATAAATATAAATAACAAAAAACAGCCTGTCGTTTTATCCGATGGCATGTGATTTGAAATAGAGTATTAATCATTTAAATAACAATGTTATGGTAAAAAAATTAATGTTATTATTGGGACTGGCCCTTTTTATCAGTTCTGTATCATTTGCTCAGAATTACAAATACATTGGTGCAGCAAAATGTAAAATGTGCCACAACAAACCTGACAAAGGAGAACAGTACAACAAATGGCAAGCCGGCCCACACGCAAAAGCAATGGAAGCCTTGAAAGGTGACGAAAAAAACAACGAAACTTGTTTAAAATGCCATTCAACTGCTGGTTCTGTAGATAAAGGTATGCTGGCCGGTGTTAAAGCAGACGAAGGTGTTTCTTGCGAATCATGTCATGGCCCGGGTAGTATGTACAAATCTGCCGCCATTATGAAAAACAAACAGATGGCTCTTTCAAAAGGGATGATAGAACCAACGGAAGAAACCTGTAAAGTTTGCCATTTAGGCGATAAACCCGAAGGTCACGTAGCAGCTAAGAAAGCCTGGAACTTCGAAGAATTCAAGGCAGTTATTGCTCACGACGATCCTACAACCAAATAAAAATTTGGTATAATTTAACTGCTTATCCCTTTTAGTCAAGTAAAGATTTATCTTTGATACATGAACGAGATTGAGAAATATCCAAGAGATTTTCAGGAGTTTATCACGCAGTTCAAATGCGAGGCTGACTGTT
>JBKEDN010000156.1:0-2063 GCA_047975435.1 Draconibacterium sp.
AACTGTTTGTCCCTGTTGCTTTGTATCTTGTCCTCATTGTATAAGAATATGCTCCTAAGATACTATTTACTATTATAATAGGCTGATTGGTAGATTTTTAATTTTTAGAGGTTTCCTATAAAAAGAAGTGGAACAATGGCTGGATTAACGTGGTGAACCCTTTTCGAGCCTCCATCGTGCTGGGTACGCCAGGCAGCGGAAAATCTTATGCGGTGGTCAATAATTACATCAAGCAGCAGATTGAAAAAGGCTTTGCTATGTATATCTACGACTACAAGTTTCCCGACCTCAGCGAAATTGCATATAATCATTTATTGACACACTTGGAAGGGTATAAAATCAAGCCTAAATATTATGTGATCAATTTTGACAATCCACGAAAAAGCCACCGTTGCAACCCTATTAATCCGGCTTTTATGACCGACATATCGGATGCCTACGAAAGTGCTTATACTATTATGCTGAACCTGAACCGTTCGTGGATTCAAAAGCAGGGCGACTTTTTTGTGGAATCGCCCATCATTCTTCTGGCAGCGATTATCTGGTTTCTAAAGATTTACAAAAACGGGAAATACTGCACTTTCCCCCACGCTATTGAGTTTTTAAACAAAAAATACGCCGATACCTTTATCATCCTGACATCTTATCCCGAATTGGAAAACTACCTGTCACCTTTTATGGATGCGTGGGAAGGCGGTGCGCAGGACCAGTTACAGGGACAGATTGCCAGCGCCAAAATTCCGCTTTCGAGAATGATTTCGCCTCAATTGTACTGGGTAATGACGGGCGATGATTTTACCCTAGATATCAATAACCCCAAAGAGCCGAAAATACTTTGTGTAGGCAATAATCCAGACCGTCAGAATATTTACAGCGCGGCACTGGGGTTGTACAATTCCCGGATTGTAAAACTGATCAATAAAAAGCACCAGCTAAAAAGTTCGGTGATTATTGATGAGTTACCAACCATTTATTTTCGGGGGCTGGACAACCTGATTGCAACCGCCCGTAGTAATAAAGTAGCCGTTTGCCTGGGTTTCCAGGATTACAGCCAGTTGACCCGCGACTATGGAGATAAAGAAAGCAAGGTAATCCAGAACACGGTTGGTAACATTTTTTCAGGGCAGGTAGTTGGCGAAACGGCCAAAGTACTTTCCGAGCGTTTTGGGAAAATCCTGCAAAAACGCCAATCCATGACCATCAGCCGACAGGACAAAAGTACTTCCATAAATACCCAACTTGACTCGATTATCCCGGCTTCAAAAATTTCCAATCTCACACAGGGCATGTTTGTTGGTGCAGTGTCCGATAATTTTGACGAGCGGATTGAACAAAAAATCTTCCATGCCGAAATTGTGGTAGATAACGAAAAGGTAAAAAAGGAAACGGCAAAGTACAAACAAATACCTGTTATCGTAGATTTTACGGATAAAGAGGGCAAAGATACTATGGAGTTTGAAATACAGTCAAACTACAAGCAAATTAAGCAGGATGTAATCTCCATTGTGGAAAGCGAAATGGAACGGATACTTAATGATCCGGGGCTGTCTCATTTGGTGAAGAAGAAATAGGGTTAAATCGGTTTTCCCGCTAGATGAATGGATGTTGTACACTATTCATTCCCACCTGATTTTAAGGATTATTCTTTTATCGCTAATTTTATACTTATTTTTGGGATATGAAACGGTTGCTGGAAATAAAGGATAAATATGTCGGGCTTTCCAAAGGGTATATTGACTACGGGAGGCTTAATAACTACCTTATTACCCATCATTCAACAGCAATTGAAGGCTCTACGCTCACGCACAACGAGGTTATACTTTTGTTTGAGAACGGGATTACTCCCGCAGGAAAGCCCTTCCTGCACCTGCTTATGGAGAAAGACCACCTCGATGCACTTAAATATGTACTTGAAATTGCAGAAAAAAAACAAAAATTAAGCGTTGAAACCGTTCAGCATATATCTTCGCTGGTAATGAAAAATACCGGGGCTTCCTACAATATGATGGGGGGCGCTTTTGATGCCTCGAAAGGAGAGTTCCGAAAAGGCGGGGTGCACGTTG
>JBKEDN010000180.1:0-9695 GCA_047975435.1 Draconibacterium sp.
GTTTTATACCGAAAGTTACTTCAAATCCTTAGCGGGCATCGGGCCCGTTAAGGATTTAACCAGGAGAGGAAAACCTGCTGGCTCTGTATTGCCCGAAAGTATTATTTTGAATAATTATAAACAGCTGACACTTAGCACATTACTAAAAACAAAATTTGGATTACAACAGAGACGGGACGATTCGTCAGCTGACGGATCGGGGTGAGTTGATGTATGATTTTATAAATACATGTTTTATGTCAGAGCTATTTATAAGAAAACAATTTTAACTTTTAAACTCATTTAATTATGGACATTATCCGACCCATTACACTGGCGCGAATGCGCAACAACGAACATTTCCAGTTTATGGTTGATGTTGACAACGGTATTAAAAAAGCTACTTCGGCAGCTTTGCAACTCGACACGGTTTACCCGGCTTTTACCTCAGCACTTGCGAATGAAAACACCACCCTGCTTATTGACCAGGGAAGCGTAAAAACCGAACAAATTACAGCACTGGATGTAACCCGCGACCGTACCTGGAGTGCTCTGAACGAACGGGTAAAGTCATCGTTGATGAGCCCGATAGAAGCCGAAGTTGAGGCTGCAAAGGCCGTAAAGCGTGTTTTTGATTTGTACGGGAGTGTACGCAACATGTCGTACAACGAAGAAAGCGCCGCCATTACCAACCTGATTGAGGACCTGGAGAAAACAAAAAATGCAGCGGACTGTACTACACTGGGCATTACCGCCTGGGTGGCTGCATTAAAACAACAGAATATCGACTTTCAGTCCATGCTCGAATTGCGCAACGTTGAACTGGCTGCCAAAGACAGCGGCGATGTGAAAGCCGTTCGCGACGAAATCGATCCCATTTATCAAAACATTGTGAAACGAATAAATGCACAGGTAACCCTCGAAATAGCTACAGCAGTTACCGAAACATTTATTAAAGAACTGAACCAACGTATAAAATATTACGACGATACATTGACCGCCCGTGCCGGTCGAGCAAGCTCGGGGAACGAGGACAGCCCGGTTGACCCTGTTGTGGAATAACAGGTGATACACATTTGCAAAAAGGCATCCGGTGTGGGTGCCTTTTTTGTTGCCCGCATCTAAAGAACCACTGCCCTACTGGCAGGGATTGCAGCGGTAGCTTGCCGTAGCGACTGGCTTGTGACACCTGTTAGTTGGAAGCGACCGCAGGAAGCTGCCCAACTAACTTTGGTGGAACAGCCCGGCGCAAGGGAACTTTAGCGGAAAGCCCGGCTGCCAGCCCTAAAATAAATCGGCTGAAAAATGAAAAAGCCGGTGTGTATAAAACAAACCGGCTTTTCTGTATCGTTCAAGAAATACTCTATTCTTCTTTCTTTTCTTCTGCTGAGTCTTCAGTTGCTTCCGTTTTTGGCTCTTCCACAACTTCTTCGGCTTTTGCTTCTGCAACAGGTGCTTCGGCTTTTGCTTCTTTTTCTTCAGCTTTAGGTTTCTCAACTTTTGTTTCTGCAACCGGTGCAGCATCTTCGGTTTTCTTAGCACCTCCACGACGTGAACGGCGTTTTTTACCTTTAGCTTCTTCTTTACCGGCAAGCATCAGTTCGTTGAAATCAACCAACTCCATGATACACATTTCGGCATTATCGCCCAAACGGTTTCCTGTTTTCAGGATACGGGTATAACCTCCCGGACGATCGGCAACTTTTACAGCTACTTCCCTGAATAATTCAGACACAGCATTTTTATCCTGCAGATAGCTAAAAACAACCCTTCTGGAATGTGTTGTATCGTCTTTTGCTTTGGTAATCAGCGGTTCAACATACATACGCAAAGCTTTTGCTTTTGCAACGGTGGTTGTAATTCTCTTATGCTCAATAAGAGAACTAGCCATGTTTGCCAACATTGCTTTACGGTGAGCTGATTTACGGCCTAAATGATTAAATTTCTTATTATGTCTCATTGCTTGTTACTCCTTATCAAGTTTATACTTGGAAATATCCATTCCAAAGTTCAGCCCCATGTTATCCAGTAAGTCATCCAATTCGGTTAATGATTTCTTACCGAAGTTTCTGAATTTCAACAGGTCGTTGCGGTTATAAGTAACCAGGTCTCCCAATGTATCTACATCGGCAGCTTTCAAACAGTTCAATGCACGAACTGAAAGATCCATATCAACCAGTTTAGTTTTCAGCAACTGACGCATGTGCAGTACTTCTTCGTCAAATTCTTCGTTTGCAAATTTCTCATCGGTGTCAAGCGTAATCTTTTCATCAGAGAATAGCATGAAGTGATAAATCAGAATTTTAGCCGCTTCTTTTAATGCGTCTTTCGGATGGATCGAACCATCAGTAGTGATGTCAAAAACCAGCTTTTCGTAGTCGGTTTTTTGTTCAACACGGTAGTTTTCAACAGCGAATTTTACATTTTTTATTGGTGTAAAAATTGAGTCGATCGGGATCAGCCCAAATTCTTCTTCCACTGGTTTATTTTCTACCCCGGGAACATAACCACGACCTTTATTAATGGTTATCTCCATCTGGATTTTTACATCAGGTTCCATTCTGCAAATTACCAGTTCCGGGTTCAATACACGGAAACCTGTCATAAATTTGTTGATGTCGCCTGCAGTCAGTTGTTCCTGTCCGGTAACCGAGATAGAAACTTTCTCGCTGTCAAAGTCTTCTACTTCGTTTTTAAAACGAACTTGTTTCAGATTAAGGATAATTTCGGTTACATCTTCAATAACTCCTTTAATCGTAGAAAACTCATGGTCAACACCTTCGATTTTAACAGTTGTAATTGCATAGCCTTCCAACGACGATAAAAGGATTCGACGCAGTGCATTACCAACAGTAATACCGTATCCCGGTTCTAAGGGACGAAACTCGAATTTGCCGACTTTCTCGTCGGACTCTAACATTATCACCTTGTCAGGCTTCTGGAATGCTAATATTGCCATAATAACTTTAGTAAAATTTATTATTTTGAATACAACTCTACGATCAGTTGTTCTTTGATGTTTTCTGGAATTTCTTCGCGTTCCGGACGGTTCAGAAATTTACCGGCCATTTTTTCACCATCCCACTCCAACCATTCGTATTGTGAACTTCTACGCGAATGCAATGAGTCTGTAATTGCTTCCAACGATTTTGATTTTTCACGAACGCCAACAATGTCGCCCGGTTTTACCAAATACGATGGAATGTTTACTACGTTTCCGTTTACAGTAATGTGTCTGTGCGAAACAAACTGACGGGCAGCAGCCCTTGTTTTTGCAATACCCATGCGGAAAACAACGTTATCCAGTCTCGACTCAAGTAATTGCAACAACACTTCACCAGTTACACCTTTAGAAGCTGATGCTTTTTTGAATAAAGAGCGGAATTGTCTTTCCAATACACCATAGGTATATTTTGCTTTTTGCTTTTCTTTCAACTGCAGCCCGTATTCCGAAGTTTTTCTCCTTTTTGAAGCTAAACCGTGCATTCCCGGAGGATAATTTTTGTGTTCGAAAACTTTATCCGGTCCGAAGATTGGTTCGCCAAATTTACGGGCGATTTTTGATTTTGGTCCTCTATATCTTGCCATTTCCTTTTCGTTTTAAAATTAAACTCTACGTCTTTTAGGAGGCCTGCAACCATTGTGTGGAAGCGGTGTAACATCAACAATCTCGGTCACCTGGATACCTGTTGTAGCCAGTGCACGGATAGCAGATTCACGACCGTTACCAGGTCCTTTAACGAATACCTTAACTTTACGAAGTCCAAGGTCATAAGCAGTTTTAGCACACTCTTCTGACGCTACCTGAGCTGCATAGGGAGTGTTCTTTTTAGAACCACGAAATCCTTTTTTTCCGGCTGACGACCAGGAAATTACTTCCCCGTTCATGTTGGTCAGCGTAACAATGATATTGTTGAAAGATGAGTGGATGTGTGCCATACCATTGGCTTCAACCACCACGGTTCTCTTTCTACTTGTTCCTGTCTTTTTTGCCATAACTTAAATTCCTTATTTAGTGGCCATTTTTTTGTTCGCAACAGTTTTACGCTTTCCTTTACGGGTACGGGCGTTGTTTTTGGTGCTTTGTCCACGTACAGGTAAACCAATACGGTGACGAATACCACGATAACAACCAATGTCCATCAAACGTTTGATGTTCAATTGAGTTTCCGACCGCAATTCACCTTCTACTTTGAAGTTATTGCCGATCACTGTACGAATAGCGGCAAGCTGGTCATCATCCCAGTCCTGCACTTTCAGGTTTTTATCGATTCCGGCTTCTGCCAAAATCGTATTTGCCCTGCTACGACCAATACCATAAATATAGGTAAGAGCAACCTCACCTCTTTTATTATTTGGAATATCAACACCTACAATACGTGCCATAAATTTAATTTTAACAGATTAATGTTACCCCTGACGTTGTTTAAACTTAGGGTTCTTTTTATTAATCACATACAAACGTCCTTTTCTGCGGATAATTTTGCAGTCGTCGCTACGTTTTTTTACTGAAACACGAGTTTTCATCTTCGTAATTATTATAAAATTTGTATTCGATGTCCCGCCTTTTCATGACGGGCAACTCACCGCTCCCTTCAACAATGAAAAGTGCGACTCGTTTCAACTGATTATAACTCTAATTTTTATATCTGAATGTAATCCTGCCTTTTGTCAGGTCGTAAGGAGACATTTCGACTTTTACTTTATCACCCGGCAAAATTTTAATATAATGCATTCTCATTTTCCCTGAAATATGCCCGGTAATTACGTGGCCGTTTTCCAGTTCAACGCGAAACATTGCGTTAGATAATGCTTCTATAATTGTTCCATCTTGTTCTATGGAAGGTTGTTTTGCCATAAAATACTAATTACAAATTTGTGATTAAAGTTACTTCTCAATTTCTCTCAACTATTACATTCCCATCCCCGGACGGCCCTTAATACGTCCTGATTTCATCAGTCCGTCGTAATGACGCATCAACAGGTGGCTTTCAATCTGTTGTAAGGTATCCAGTACAACACCTACCAAAATCAGCAATGAGGTTCCGCCGTAAAAATAGGCAAACGACTGACTGATTCCCATCATCATGGCAAAAGCCGGAAGTATGGTTACCAAACCCAGGAAAATAGATCCCGGCAGGGTAATTCTACTCATAACTGTATCAAGAAATTCTACGGTTTTCTTCCCTGGTTTAACTCCGGGAATAAAGCCGCCGTTTTTCTTCATATCTTCTGCCATTTGGGTAGGATTAATAGTAATAGCGGTGTAAAAATACGTAAAAGCTACCACTAATAAAAACTGTGTTACATTGTATGCAACCCCTGTAATATTCATTAACGAGGATGCAAACCTTCCAACAGTCTCTGAGTTCGAAAATCCAGCCAATGTAACTGGCACCATCATAATTGCCTGGGCAAAAATAATCGGCATCACACCAGCTGCGTTTACTTTCAGTGGAATGTACTGACGTACCCCACCATATTGTTTGTTACCAACAATTCGTTTGGCGTATTGTACAGGTATCCGGCGGGTTCCCTGAACCAACGCAATGGATGCCATAAACACGATAAACAGGATAACAAACTCTACCAGGAACATTACCAAACCGCCTCCTTCAAAACGTGCCCCAAATTCCTGGGCAATCGCCATTGGCAGACGAGCAATTATACCAATCATAATGATGAGTGAAATACCGTTACCAATACCTTTATCGGTAATACGTTCACCCAACCATAGAACAAACATCGACCCGGCAGTAAGAATTACAATGGACGGGGCATTAAACCAAAGCCCTTTCATTGCAAAAGCTGTGTCGGGCAATTGCATGTGAAGATTGGTAAGATACGCAGATGCCTGAGGAATCAGTATCAATACGGTTAAATACCGCGTAATCTGATTAATTTTCCTCCTTCCTGACTCTCCCTCTTTCTGCAACCTCTGGAAATAGGGAACTGCGATACCCAGTAACTGGATAACGATCGAGGCAGAAATATATGGCATAATTCCTAAAGCAAAAACTGAAGCCTGTGCAAAGGCACCGCCCGAGAACATATTAATCAAACCCAGCAAACCATCAGCTGTTTGATTCTGAAGGTTTTGTAACTGAGCCGGATCTATTCCGGGTAACGAAACAAAGGAGCCCAACCTGTAAATTAACAGGAAGAACAGCGTTGTTCCAATTCTGAACCTTAAGTCTTCAATCTTGTAAATATTCTTTAGGGTCTCAATGAATCGTTTCATTACGGTTTAAAGTATTTCAGTGGTTCCTTCTAATTTTTCAATTGCCTCTTTCGCACTTTTCGAAAATGCATTGGCTTTAACTTCAAGTTTTTTAGTTAAAGTTCCGCCACCAAGAATTTTAATCTTGTCGTTTTTCGATGCGATACCTGCTTCTACCAAGGCTTGTTTGTCGATTACGGTTAGGTTGTTTTTTACTGCCAGGTTTTCAACTACATCAAGGTTGATTGCTTTGTATTCAACCCTGTTGATGTTTTTAAAACCCATTTTAGGAACAACACGTTGCAAAGGCATTTGCCCGCCTTCGAAACCGATTTTCCTTGAATAACCTGAACGCGACTTGGCACCTTTGTGACCACGAGTGGATGTACCACCACGTCCTGAACCTTGTCCGCGACCGATGCGTTTCGACTGTTTAGTCGCACCTTCAGCAGGTTGTAAGTTATTTAAATTCATAATGTATTATGATTAAATTGTTTCTTTCAACAATTGGAACAAGGCCCGGAGGCCTGCTCCAATGTTTGAAATATTACTTAACTTCTTCAACACTAATTAAATGACTCAATTTATTAGCCATACCAATAATTTGAGGAGTAGCTTCGTGTTCAACCGGGCTGTTGAGTTTTTTCAATCCCAGTGCAGCCAGTGTAGCCTTTTGGCGTTTTGTTGAACCGATACTGCTTTTTACTTGTGTAATTTTTAGCTTAGCCATAGTGTTATCCTTTAAAAACTTTTTCTAATGAAACACCTCTGTGTTCGGCTACTGTGTATGCATCCCTCATTTCCATTAAAGCAGTCATTGTTGCTTTCACCAGGTTATGTGGGTTAGAAGAGCCTTTTGATTTTGCCAGTATATCGTGAATACCAACGCTTTCCAACACTGCACGCATTGCACCACCGGCTTTTACCCCGGTACCCGATGAAGCAGGTTTTAGCAATACATTGGCTCCGCCAAATTTGGCAACCTGTTCGTGAGGTATTGTTCCGTTGATAACCGGAATTTTCACAAGGTTCTTTTTCGCTGCGTCAACACCTTTGGCAATTGCAGTTGTTACTTCACTTGCTTTACCAAGGCCCCATCCTACGATTCCTTTTTCGTCGCCAACCACAACAATGGCAGAGAAACTGAATGTACGTCCGCCTTTTGTTACTTTGGTTACACGATTAATGGCTACCAACCTGTCTTTTAATTCCAGGTCGCTTGTTTTTACTTTGTTACTTACTTTCGCCATAATATCTTAGAATTTAAGGCCACCTTCGCGGGCAGCGTCAGCTAATTGTTTAACTCTTCCGTGGTATAAATAACCATTTCTATCAAACACAACTTCGGTAATACCGGCTGCCAATGCTTTTTCGGCAACTGCCTTACCAACTAATGCGGCTTTTTCTATTTTACTACCTGTTGCAGCAATAATTGCTTTATCAGATGAAGAAGCGGCACACAAAGTTGTTCCCTGTACATCATCAATCAGTTGAGCGTAAATTTGTTTGTTACTTCTGAAAACGCTCAATCTGGGACGTTCTGCTGTGCCTGATACTACGGTGCGAACGCGGCTTTTAATCCTTGCCCGCCTTTGTAATTTTGTTAATGCCATGATAATTAATCTTTTTAAAAAATTATTTTCCGGCGGCTTTACCAGCTTTACGCCTCAATACCTCGCCAACAAACTTAATACCTTTACCTTTATATGGTTCAGGTTTACGGAACGATCTGATTTTTGCAGCTACCTGACCAATCAATTGTTTGTCGTGACTTTTCAGGGTCACAATCGGGTTGCTACGTTTATCAGATAATGCCTCCACTTTCACTTCAGAAGGAAGTTGGATATATGTATGGTGCGCATAACCTAAAACAAGGTCAAGCACGTTGTCGGGCATTACTTCGGCACGATAACCAACCCCTACGAGTTCAAGTTTTAATTCGTATCCTTTTGAAACACCTTCTACCATATTATTCACCAAGGCGCGGTACAATCCATGCATCGACTTATCTCGTTTTGCATCGCTGCCCCTGCTTACATTGATTGTTCCGTCTTCAACGGCAACTTCAATAGCCGGGTCAACTTTTTGTGTCAATTCTCCCAGAGGTCCTTTAACGCTTACAACGTTTTCGTTGTTCACTTTAACTTCTACTCCGGCAGGAATTGTAATGGGTAATTTACCTATTCTTGACATGACCGTTCCTCCTTTTTAATATACGTAACATAAAACTTCTCCACCTACATTTAGCTCACGGGCTTCTTTATCGGTAATAACACCTTTTGAGGTAGAGATAATTGCTATGCCCAAACCATTTAGTACGCGTGGAATACTTGTGCTGTCACAGTATTGACGCAAACCTGGTTTACTTATGCGTTCTAACGCTTTTATTGCAGATATTTTTGTTTCCGGATTGTATTTCAATGCAATCTTAATGTTTCCCTGGTAACCTACTTCATCTTCAAACTTGTAGTTGAGGATATAACCTTTGTCTTTCAACAACTTTGTTATTTCCTTTTTAAGGTTTGAAGCAGGAATATCAACCACACGGTGTTTAGCCATGATTGCATTTCTTACCCTTGTCAGATAATCTGCTATTGGATCTGTTACTTTACTCATTTTTCAAGTTCTTTAAACGATTACCAACTTGCCTTTTTAACTCCGGGGATTAAGCCGTTTGAGGCCATTTCCCTAAAATCAATCCTGCTGATTCCGAACTGGCGCATATATCCTTTTGGACGTCCTGTTAATTTGCACCGGTTGTGCAAACGAATTTTAGACGAATTTTTAGGAAGTTTCTGCAAACCAACATAGTCGCCTTCTTCTTTCAGCCTGGCACGTTTTTCGGCATATTTCTCAACTAATTTTGCACGTTTTACTTCGCGTGCTTTCATTGATTCTTTAGCCATTGCTTAGTTCTTTTTTACGTTTTTAAATGGTAAACCTAATTCTTTCAACAAAGCAAATCCTTCTTCGTCGGTATTTGCAGAAGTGACAAAGGTAATATTCATTCCGTTGATCTTGCTTACTTTATCAAGCACGATCTCAGGGAAAATAATCTGTTCCGGAACACCTAATGTGTAGTTCCCTTGTCCGTCCATTTTGCTTTCAATTCCTTTGAAGTCGCGGATACGTGGCAATGCCACAGCGATCAAACGATCAAGGAATTCGTACATTTGGTTACGGCGCAAAGTTACGCGAACACCAATAGGCATTTTCTTTCTCAGTTTGAAATTGGAGATGTCCTTCTTTGACAAGGTTAGTACGGCTTTTTGGCCGGCAATTTTTGTCATTTCGGTTTGAGCTACGTCAATCAGCTTTTTATCGGCGATTGCTGCCCCTACACCCTGGTTAAGAACTATTTTTTCCAATTTCGGAACCTGCATTACAGAAGAGTAATCGAACTCTTGCTTTAAGGCAGGGATAATTTCTTCCTGATATTTCTTTTTAAGAGTTGGTACGTAAGCCATTACTTAATCTCCTCTCCTGATTTTTTCGA
>JBKEDN010000198.1:0-10267 GCA_047975435.1 Draconibacterium sp.
TCATCTTCGCGACCTCTTCGAGAGAACTAAACTTCAAAATGACAAAGAACGATTTAGGCTTAATGAGCCAAATTTGTTTAATTATTAATAACGTCCCGATTTTAATGGGACACTAGTGATATCATCTACCAAATCAGTCCGTTTATCTACTTTTTCAACTTCATTCGTAGCTTCAAACATGGCACAAAGCGCCCACAACCAGCTGTATTCGCGCCGGTGACCAAATTTGGTTTCCCGTTTTGCCGGGTCTAACTCCACAAAGTAGTAAGCGGAAGCATTGTCGTGAAAGTTTGTTTCAATGGCAGCGTGCAATTGTTGCATCTCTTTTTTATAAAATCCGCTTTTGTTTGTACTATCCTTTTTCGCATAAAGGGCGCTAGAGAAAACAGCCAAAAGCAAAACTGGTAAAATTGTTTTTCTAATATTCATTTTTGTTTGTTCTTAATTTGTAAGAATTTGTTCGATTTGCACGAACCCGGCTTCTGTAAACGTTGGATTAACCAACGGCATTTTGCAGTAGCGGTTTTATCTGCCATGTAACTCGTATTCAATTCCTTGGTAACTAATCAAATCTAAAAAATATAATTTTACAATTCCAGTGAGCCTGCCCAACCACCATTGCGTACCATATTTATAGTTAATTTCGTCTTGTTATCAACACTGATTGTTTTCCTTTTGTAGTCCAATCCCTGGCGATCTGCATTTATTCCGTCTTCGAAAGAAGTAAGAGTAAACTGTTTTCCTTCAGGAAGAAAATCGAAGCTAATTTCAATTGATTTTCCTTCGTCATTGGTTATGCCACCAAAAAACCATTTATCACCTTTGCGTTTGGCAACAATCACTGCTTCGCCAACTTTGGCATAAAGTACTTTAGTTTCGTCCCAGGTTACCGGAACACTGGTGATAAAATCGGTACATTCACGTTCGCGGTAATACAGCGTAGGGTTATCGGCTAACATCTGCAATCCACTTTCAAAAATAACAAACATCGACAACTGGTTTACACGGGTTCCAACGCTCGCATTGTTCGGGCGGGAAGCATTATAGCAGAATGGTTGCATGTTAATCATTGCTCCGGGAGTAAAATCCATTGGGCCAACCGCATTGCGGATAAACGGAAGGTAAATACTGTTTTCGGGCCGGCAGCCACCACCTTGCTCCAAACCACGTACACCTTCGAATGATTGTACGTTCGGATAAGTAACGTTTAGTCCGGCAGGCTTAAATGAACCATGAAAATCGACAAACAATTTATATTTCGCTGCCTCTTTGGCAACACGCTCATAGTAATTCACCATCCATTGATCACTGCGATCCATAAAGTCGATTTTTACACCGGCAATACCCCAGTCGCTGTATTTTTGAAACAAATCGAAGTTATTTTCAACCGTCAGCCATGTCAACCACAATACCAGTTTTACATTTTTCCCTTTGGCATATCGAATCAATTCAGGCAGGTCTAAATCTTTAGTAGCATTAAACGGATCGCGCGTATTTACTGCCCACCCCTCATCGAGTATGATATACGGAATACCAAATTCAGATGCAAAATCGACATAATATTTGTATGTAGCCGTGTTGATTCCGGTTTTAAAATCGACTCCGTAAGGAGAAAATACAGCATTCCACCAATCCCAGCTAACTTGTCCGGGTTTAACCCAGCTTACATCTCCCAATGTATTTGGTGTAGATAACTTAGTAACCAGTTCATTTTCTATCAGCTGTTTGTCTTCTTTTGCGATAACAAACAGCCTCCAGGGAAAATTACGTGATCCCGAAGTTTTTGCAATATAATCGGCCAGTTTGGTTAATTTCAGGCTTCGGTCGCCATCATCACCAAACTCCAACGGACATTTAGGAAAAGCAGAGTGCATACCGTTGTCACCGGTGCTTTTTAGAAACATGCACGGATAATCCAATAAATCGGCTTCAGAAATCAGAATCTTGTACTGCTTGTCAGTTTCGAGTAAAACCGGCAAAGTTGTCATTTTATCATCAGCCTTATATTCGTCGGTTTTAATATGTGAATAAGGGTATTCGTAAGAGGTTTTGAAAGAACCTGTTAATAATAAATGTGATAGATATGTAGCAGGAAATTGAATTCCGAAATCCTCATCGATCACCTCAATTTCACCATCTTTACGGGTTATAAACCGATAAGCAACACCATCGTTATAAGCACGAAACTCAACCGAAAAATCATTTTTAAAGTTAAGCAACAACACATTGCAATTATTTTCTACTGTTGCATACTTTAGTGGAATTTCCGGAACAATACGCTCATCGATTGACGAAAACTTTTTGCTTTTCAGTTTAGGATCAACTCCCAATGATTCATTTTGAAGATTCAGCTGTAAAGAGCAGTCTTTTAACAGTACATCCTGCCCGTAAGAAATGCTGTAAACGATTTTGTCATTTAGACCTACACTGACCTTCAACTCTCCGTTAGGTGACTTTAATTCAAGTGGGGCGGCACCAAGACCTACGGCACTAAAAATCAAACACAACACCAGCACCGGAATTCGTTGTGATTTGTTAGTTTTAATTTTCATTTTTTTTATTTGTTGTATTCATAGTTCATAATCAATTGCGTAAAAAGAATTTAATTTTTATGTAACAAGCATTGAAACGACTATTTGGAATTAACTTCAAAGCCATAGCCACTCTTTCTTTCTAAATAAGCGTAAGAAACTACGGAAGCATTTTTATTTTCTCATTCCGGTTTTGGTTTAAAAATAAGACTATCCAACTCCCAGTATTTCTTTTTCATCAAACTCAAAGCAAAAGCTCCGGCAGAAGCACTAAAAACAGAATAGTCAAATGCTCCTTTTATTCCGGTTGAAAAGGTCATTGCCAAGGCAAATAGTAACAATAGAAACCCGCTTAATTTTGCAAACAGTTCCGTTTTAAATCCGATTATCAAGAAAATTGCAAAAATAATTTCAGCTGCGCTTGCCAAAAATCCTACCGCCGGAATTAGGTAGCCCGAAATCCAAGGGTTTATTAGTTGTGTATAGTTCAGGAAATTATCCCAATTACCCCAAACGGAAACTTCCTTGTTCCAAATTCCAAATCGATCCGCTACCGCCGATAGAAATGCAAATGCTAATGCGAACCTCAAAAAAAGTTTGATTACTTTATAATTCATCCCTAATCGTATTTATATTTTTTCAAATACACCACAAGTAATAAAATTGTGTGCCTCTAATGGTTCCTGAAAGTAGCACAACCGAAACCGAAAATAAATATTTAATGTAAAAATATGAAGTATTAGTTTCAAGTTAGTGTCCATTGAAAAACAACACAGCAATAAAGAAAATTCCTGAAGTTGACTATTTCCATGGCAAAGCCAAGGAAAATTAAGCCAACTTCATTCAGTTAAAACGCTACAACCCGAATTAATTACAGTTTCGTTTTCTTTCAATTTCGCATATTTAATGCTGATTTCAACAAATAAAACTGCAGAATAAATTCACAAAAATCCTGAAAGCGTTTTGATATTATATATTTTAGAGGCTTGCCTGTCTTTTAAAAAAGAATTAGAAATGAGTGAATTTTTAAATCATGCCAATCAGATTTCGCCTTTATCGGATGAAGCAGCTGCTGAATTGTTGCAACACATTAAAACGGAAACATACAACAAAGGAGAACTAATTCAGACAGAAGGGCGGGTGTGCAAACACTTGTTTTTTGTTGAATCCGGTCTGGCAAAGCATTTTTATTTTCACAATGGCAACCAGTTTGTTCTGCGTTTTTTTCACGAAGACCAGTTCTTTATAGCCACCGATAGTTTTTTTGACGACCTGCCTGCCGAATATTCAACACTTGCCCTCGAAGATACAACGATCAGCTATTTGGAACACGAAGATTTCGAACGCCTTTGCCAAAAGTATCATTCTTTCGAAAGTTTTGCCCGCAAATTTGTTTCCATCGTTGCATACACCGCCATCTCTAACTTAAAAGGCTTGCTCTATCTCGATGCTACGGAACGTTACGCCAAATTCATTCGGGAATACGGTCATCTGCAGCAACGTATTAGCTTAGGAGATACTGCCGGTTACCTGGGCATTTCGCAAGTTCAGCTAAGCCGGATACGCGCGAAAAAATAGCTTTTTAACATTTGTAAAAAGACTTGGCGTAGGACTGCTAATTCCGAACGGTAATTTATGGATGATCAACATTGTTCCGGTCCAGGTTCGTGGAAAGTATGTTGTTTTTTAACCACCGCCACTTTATCAGGAATGTTCTTTTCGCCCATCATCATTCAGCCTATACAAAATATAGTTGGATTGAACACCTGCTTTTTGGTTCTGGGAATTGCTTTGGCCGTTTTATCCGTCGTGTATGACATTGTTCGTCGCACTCTGAAAATGGCTTAATTTATTTGTTTTAAGCTCAACAATTCTTATTTGTTAGCCGTTTGTGTTAACCGTAATTGTGGTAGTAAAATCCGTAATCCGGATAGCTTGTGAACAAAAAATTCGGACCATATTTGCATCCGTAATTAACAGGCAAATTGCCTCAAGGCAGAAAACATGAAGACAATGGGAATTATAATAGCAATCGTATTAGTGATAGCAGTAACAACTGTGATTATATTGAACCAGCCCAGTTTTGGCCAGCTTCCCAAAGGAGAGCGACTGGAGCGGATCAAAAAATCGCCAAATTATCGGGACAGGGAATTTCAAAACCTGAGCAAAACCGTTACCATCACTTCCGACAAGAACATGTTCCAGGTAATGATGGGATTTCTGTTTCGGAAGAAAATCAGGCTTACGCCGGAAAGAGAAATCCCTGTAATTAAGACCGACCTAAAAACATTAAATCCCGAAGAGGACATATTGGTTTGGTTCGGGCATTCGTCGTATTTTATTCGGGTAAATGGAAAAACATTTCTGATCGACCCGGTATTTAGTGATTATGCCTCACCTTTTTCGTTTATCAATAAAGCATTTAAAGGAACAAGCCAGTACACCGCCGATGACTTGCCTGAGATTGATTACTTAATCCTGACACACGACCACTGGGACCATTTGGATTACCAGACCATTTTAAAATTGAAACCCAAAACCAAACAAGTAATTTGCAGTTTAGGCCTTGGCCAGCATTTTGAATACTGGGGATTTGATTCTGCTGCAATCACAGAGCTTGACTGGTTGGAAGGAATAGAACCGGGAGAAGGCTGGCAACTAACCGCTACTCCTGCCCGTCATTTTTCGGGAAGAGGCTTAAAAAGAAATCAAACCTTGTGGTCGTCGTTTGTACTAAAAACCCCGGATTACAAGCTGTTTTTAGGTGGCGACGGCGGTTATGACAGGCACTTTGCAGAAATTGGCAAAAAATTCGGGCCTTTTGATTTGGCCATCCTGGAGCAGGGACAATACGACCAAAACTGGAACCTGATTCATACCATGCCCGGCCAGGTGTTTCAGGTGGCTGAAGATCTTCAGGCTAAAAGGATTTTACCGGTTCACAACTCCAAATTTGCTTTGGCAAACCATCCCTGGGACGAACCGCTGAATAAGATTACAGAAAACCAGGTGAAGTCTGACATTCCGGTAATAACACCAAAAATTGGTGAACCGGTATTTCTGAAAGATAGCACGCAAACTTTTGAAAAGTGGTGGGTTGGAATTGATTAATTTACCTTAGTGCCGTGTCAAACGTTTATCACCACGTCATGCGAATTCATTTCAGCATCTTTGCTCAAAATGCAGATTCCGAAATAAATTCGAAATGACAGTACGTCAATTTAAAGTTGACACGACATTAGTTCGTAAGTATAAATAAAGAATCGTTAATTCATACTCCGATACTCGTTGGGCGACATCCCAACCTGTTTTTTGAACATCCGGGTAAAGTGCTGCGGATACTTAAAACCTACTTCGTAAGCTATTTCGCTAATTGATTTTTCGGAGTCGAAAAGCTTCTCTTTGGCCACTTCTATCATTTTAAGCTGAATGTGTTCCTGCGCCGATTTACCGGTTTCCTTTTTCAACAAATCGCCCAGGTAATTCGATGAAATGAACAACTTATCGGCACAATAGCGAACCGATGGTAAGCCTGAAATCAAAGGTTGTTCCGAGGCAAAATAAGCTTTCAAAACGTTCTCGAAACGGGCCAGAATATCTGTGTTTACATGATTTCGGGTAACAAACTGGCGCTCATAAAAACGCTTGCTGTAATTCAGAAACAGCTCCAGGTACGAAACAATCAGCGTTTTACTGTGCGAATCTATTGCATGGTTCAATTCGTAGTTTATATTGGCAATACATTCATTTATAACCTCTCTTTCCCGGGTTGATAAATGCAATGCTTCTTTTACTTCGTACGAAAAGAACGTATAATCGTCGATATGTTTTCCCAGCGAAGTGCCATGGATCAGATCGGGATGGAAAATAATGGCAGTACCCGAAGCCTGTTGCTTTTCGCCCGTACCTTCAATTCCATAAACCTGTCCGGGAGAGATAAAGATCAGCGTACCTTCTTCGTAGTCGTAATCGTTAATACCGTAAGTTATATTACCACATTTAATGTCTTTTAGAAAGATGGCATAAACGCTCATTTGTCCCCTGAAATAGTGGAATGGTTTTGTTTTGGCAAAGTCAATTACACTTACCAAGGGGTGCAAGGTTTCCTGCCCCACCAGGTTATTGTATTCGGTTACCGAATTTATTTTACGAATGTCGCTCATCATGCTCATTTTTAAATACACACTGCAAATTTAAACAACTATTTACTACTACCTTATTACTCGTCGTCATGTTCCGTAATATAGGTAAGTACTTCCGTAATTCAGGTCATTTTCTCTTCCGTTTTCTATCGACTTTTGTATTGTGATATTTAGCCAATTAAAAAATTGTTCAGCATGAAGAAGATAATTTCAAATACTTTATTCGCAGTTGTAATCCTGTTTATGGTCAGTTCGTGTGGACAGGGACCAACAAAAAAAACAGAACCGGCAAAAATTATTGGGGAAACAATGGACCCGATTTTCACCCAAAATCCTGCTCCGGGCGAATTCACTGCAAAATTTTTTACGGGTGAAGTTGGAGTAAATATGATGTTGCGCAATGATGAGAATAATGAATATTCCATTGCCAATGTAATTTTTAGTCCGGAGGCACGTACCAACTGGCATTCGCATCCCAAAGGACAGGTATTGCTGGTAATTGCCGGCGAAGGTTTTTACAAAGCTGAAGGAGAACCTGTTCAGAAAATTAAAAAAGGCGATGTGGTAAACATTCCACCAAATGTGAATCACTGGCATGGGGCAGCTCCAAACAGCGAATTCATTCATGTGGCGCTTACCAACTACAAAGAAGGACAAAATGTAAGCTGGGGGAACCAGGTAAGCGACGAAGAATATAATAGTGTAGTACAGGAATTATGAACAGTGATATTTTTAAACGATTGCAAGCCGGAGAAGCGGTTCCTTACACCGATCCGCAACACGCACAAATCAGTAAAGCAGCTTCGCATACCACAAAGTTGGTAACAGAACTGAATGCTACCACCGACGTAGAAAAAGTTCGCGAAAAGTGGGGCGAAATTTCCGGCCAGGCACTCGATCCAAGCACAACCATTCAAATTCCGGTTTATGTGAATATTGGGAAATTTACCCGCATCGGAAAAAATGTTTACATCAATCATCTCTGTTCCATGCTCGATATGGGTACAATTACCATTGGCAACGATGTGTTGATCGGGCCAAAAGTGAACATTCTTTCGGAAGAACATCCGGTAAACCCGAAAGAACGAAAGGCGCTAATGGTTCGGCCTGTTGTTATTAAAAACGGCGCTTGGATTGGAGCTGGGGCAACCATTTTGTCAGGCGTTACAGTCGGCGAAAACGCGGTAGTTGCTGCCGGAGCCGTTGTCAATAAAGACGTTCCGGACAACACGGTTGTAGGTGGTATTCCTGCCAAAGTGATTAAAAACATTGATTAACAGATAAAAAAAAAGCATAACATTAAATAAAAGAAGCTATGATATTAAAAGAAAATTATACGCTGTCAAACGGCGTTGAGATCCCAAAACTGGGACTGGGAACATGGTTTATTTCAGACGAAGATGCCGTTCAGGCGGTAAAAGATGCTGTTGAATTGGGTTACCGGCACATTGATACGGCCCAGGCTTACATGAATGAACGGGGAGTTGGCGAAGGTGTAAGAAATTGCGGTGTTGCCCGCGAGGATTTGTTTGTTACTACCAAGCTGGCTGCCGAAGTAAAATCGTACGACGAAGCAGTAAAATCAATCGACCAGTCGCTGAAAACATTGGGACTTGATTACATCGATATGATGATCATTCACAGTCCGAAACCATGGATGGAATTCCACGAGGAGAATGCCCACGAAGATGGAAATCGCGAAGCGTGGAAAGCACTGGAAGAAGCCTACAAAGCAGGCAAACTAAAAGCCATCGGCGTTTCAAACTTCCAGAAAGCCGACATCGGGAACATTCTTGAAGTATGCACGGTAAAACCAATGGTAAACCAGATTCTGGCGCACATTAGTAATACTCCAAAAGAACTAATTGACTATTGCGAGCAAAACGACATCCTTGTTGAAGCGTATTCTCCGATTGGCCATGGCGAATTGCTGAAAAACCAGGAAGTAATAACTATGGCGGAAAAATACGGCGTTTCGGTACCTCAACTGGCCATCCGATATACACTGCAACTCGGCTTAATTTCGTTACCGAAAACGGCAAATCCTGCCCATATGAAAAACAATGCGGAAGTGGATTTTGTGATTTCAAACGAGGATATGGAGTTCCTGAGAAACATGGAACAAATTAAAGATTACGGTGCTGCCAGCATGTTCCCGGTTTACGGAGGGAAATTGAAATAAATAAGACGATGACAAGCAAGACAGCATTAACACCAGAAGAAATCGCTCAGATTGCAGCGAAAGACGATTTTCATATTGCACCGTTTCGCGAAGACGGTGTAACCTACGGAACGCCAACGTGGATTTGGTCGGTGGCAGTTGACGGGAAGCTTTATGTGAGAGCTTACTACGGCACAAAATCAAGGTGGTACCAGTCGGCACTAAAACAAAAAGCCGGAAAAATTGAAGCCGCCGGGATGGTAAAAAAGGTACAGTTTGAAATGATTACCGATAGTCGTTTAAATGAAAAAATTGACGATGCTTATCGCCAAAAATACAGTTCCAGTCCTTATTTGCAATCGATGATCAGCGAAAGGGCCAGAGCTACCACGGTGAGGGTGTTTTAACCTGGATTGAAGATCCACCGAATAAAGAAAATTCTTAAAGTTGACTATCCCCGTGGCAGAGCCAAGGGGTATTACGCCAACTTTATTTCAGCTAAATCGCAGAAAACCGTGTCATGAAACAGATATTGCACCTATGATTTATTTCTTCAACTTCGTGTCTTAGTGTTCTTAGTGGTAAGAAAATTATAGAAACGAAAGTAGCTACAATAAATTACAGGGTTAACCATTAACATGACAATAAAAAATGCCAGCATCTTTTGCAATGAGACAAAGAATGCAGGCATTTTTAAACGTTAATATAAACTTATCAGCCGATCTTTTTACCGGCCATCGGGCCCGGTTTCAGGCTATGGATTTCTTCGATATGAAGCAGTATCACAGCTTTTGGTTTTGGCATTCCTGCTTTCAGCGACATTTCAGCCGATTTTTCATAAAGCTCGCCATCGCTTATTACTTCCGGGGTTGTAATAAAACGATAACCGTCCATCACATCACGGTTCACAACGGCCGTTACCACTTTCGATCCATCAAGAATATTCTGATAGGTCCTGCCCCCTACTCCCTCGTTGAAAATCAAGGTTTCATCGTTTAAAACCCGTGTCGATCGTTTTGGTGCATTATTGGGCATTCCTTCTTTACTAACAGTTGCATGAAAGCATTGCTGGCTCATTACCATTTCTTTCATTTCCGGTGTTAACTGTGACATAACTATAATCTCGTTTTAAAAATTAAGCATAATTCTACTTTAACACATTTGAAAAATCTACCTGTTTTTATCCTAAATCCCTAAAGAGAACAGGCAGATTTTTCTTCTTACACCCTTTAGGGCGGGGTAAACAAGAAGAAAAATCGTATTCCATATTTAATCTGTTAAAGTAGAAATAAAATATCGTACTAAATTAATGGATTGAATTAGGCATTTAAGCAATAAATTTTGTACGGCAACGGCTCTGCTTTGACCATCCTGCGCAGAAGGTTGTCAAAGATGCCATCCTTCATGTTGCTCCGGTTGAAACGGTAACAATA
>JBKEDN010000238.1:0-1507 GCA_047975435.1 Draconibacterium sp.
TTGTGCATAACTGTATGGCATTTTAATTGATTTGACACCATTAAAATACTAAATTTCAGTAATATGCACAACTTATATCTCATCTTTTTATTTGATAATTAATTCCGCCAACGGGTTATCATAGTCTTTAAACATATCACCTTCATGAGTGTATCCCAATAGTCCGTAATATTTTACCGACTTGCTACCTCCCCTGGCACTAAGTGTAGCCTTGTGCGAAAAACCTAAATCCTTAAACATTTCCTCTTCCCAATCCACATTGGGATAGATTACTGCATACTCATCTGATTGAGGTTTTCTGTAGCGCTGAACAATTTCATACGGCACATAAGCATTCCATGATGGCTCATTCATAACTCCTTCGCGTTCAATCATTTCATTTTTTGCCATCATTGCATCGTAAGAATCCAGTTTATCAGGCTGTTTCGACAACATAATTCCGGTTGCAACATAATTGAAATTCAATACAGTTTTGCCTTCTTTTTCACGTTTGGTTGTAATCAGGATTACACCGTTGGCACCTTTTACCCCAAAAACGGCTGTTGCTGAAGCATCTTTCAAAACAGAGATACTTTCCACTTCATTAACATCGATGTTGTTCATGTCTCTTTCAACACCGTCAACAAGAACCAGCGGTTGGCCGCCGTTCCAGGTATTCTGACCACGAATGTATATATTGGTTGCACTCTCGCCTGTAAGAATACCGCCCGGTTCTCCGGACGAAGTGAGCGAAACAATACCCGGAAGGTTTCCGGATAGCGCCTGGCGAAGGTCGGTTACATTCCCGGTCCGCTTTAGCTCCTCTTCAGAGGCCTGCGCAATTGATCCTACAACGCTTTCCTTTTTCTGAACGCCATAGCCCACGGCCACTACTTCTTCGAGGCCAATGCTCTGTTCTTGCATCACTACATCAAAAGTAGTTTTACTTCCCACCGGAATTTCCTGAGTTTTCAACCCGACAAATGAAAAAACCAGCGTAGATTCCTGACCTACATTTGGAATTGAAAAGTTTCCGTCTGCATCGGTTACTGTTCCCTGCATTGTACCTTTTATTATTACAGATACTCCAGGTAACGGCAGCCCTCCGTCATCCATTACTCTCCCGCTAACTGTTTTTTGTGCAGAAGCACTCAAACCAACAGCAACGAAAAAGAAACATAAGATTAAAAAGCCAAGTGCTTTTTTAATTCTGCTTTTTTCTTTCATGAAGATTTATTTTAGGTTAATAATTAGATTCGAAGTATTTAGGCTACTTCATACTTCTATTTAGTTTATATTTGGCTAATTCGTTGTTCATTAAATCGTTTAGATCTTTTAGTGTTTCAGAATACTTTTCATTCAAAGCCAGGTTGACTTTTGCCTTTTTTGACTTTGAATGATCATATAATTCTATTGAATTAGGCATTTTGTCAATAACTAAAAAATCAGTAAATTGGGGGAATCTAACAATAATAATATGGAGCAACAATTTAAAAGCCTAACGATTTTTGATTTTCAGGCCAGGTTT
>JBKEDN010000123.1:0-2743 GCA_047975435.1 Draconibacterium sp.
GAGCAATATTTCTATTGGGTACCAAGTCCAGTCGTTCTTGGGCGACTGAAGTCACAGACCCTGTAACATCACTCTTTTTCTGTGTACCATAACCAACGACGACCACCTCATCCAACTTGGCATTATCAGGAAACAGTGCTACATTAATGGTGGTTTGATTTCCTACCACTATTTCTTGGGCCAGATACCCTACATAAGAGAATTGCAGAACTGCATTGGAGCCATCAATGGCCAGGGCGTAGTTACCGTCAAAGTCCGTGGTAGTTCCCTTAGTAGTTCCCTTTACGACCACCGATGTTCCCAACAGAGGTGTTCCAAATTCATCAACAACCTTCCCTGAGACAGTATACTGCTGAATTGAACTTGTTTCCAAATATGAATTATTGAAAATGGCGGAATCCTTTTTTTCAGTCAGAAATATCTGTCGGCCAATAATATCATAGGTTGTAGATGTATTCCAAAAGACCTTTTCCAAAACCTTATCTATCAACTCCTCATTAACTTTGATGGTAATTTGGCGTTTAAGGTCAACGGCCCTTATTTTATAAATGAACCTAAATTCCGTACTATTTTCAATGTTGTCTATAAACTGTTCTACCGAAACATTGTGCAAGTCCAGTGTAAGCTTGGCCTGTTGTCCATAAGAAGTGTTCGCCTTCATAGTTAAGAGCGCAAAAAAAATGAACAATGCACTAAGCCTCATTTTCAAATCAAATTTCAATAAGGGATAAGGGCTTCTTGTATTTGTAAGAAGTTTTTTCATATTTTTATAGTGTTAGATTGTGGTTATTCTCCTAATAATCACTATTACTCAATCGGGAAATGTGCAACCATTTTCCGATTTTTTTCTTCAAATTCGAGAAAATACTAAAGTGATTTATTGCGAAAGTTAGAGTTGGTTCATCCCATTGGCATTTTACTTTAAGGATTAGTAAATCGTTATTTCATTTTTATCAATTTTAAAATCAATCTGATAGGTAGCTCTTAAATTTTCCAGGACTTTGATAAGGGGACCATCCTCAAAACTAGCATTGAATTTTTCAGATGATAGTCTTTTGTTGTTATTGATAATGACCACGTCATAATGTCTTTCCAGCTTTTTAAGAATGTTCTGAAAAGTCATGTTCCTAAATACCAGCTCCCCATTCATCCAAGATGTATAAACCCCGGTGATAACCTCTCTCGCATCTATATTATGGGCTTCTTTATCATAACTTCCTCTAAAGCCGGGTTTTAACACCAATGGCTCCAAATCGTCATTATCGCAGTCCAATTGCAAGGAACCTTCAACCAGTACAACATCCGTTGTATCGTCCTCGGGATAGGCAGTCACATTGAACTTGGTCCCCAACACCCGTATATTTAGGATATCCGCATTTACAACAAAGAGGCTGGTCGAATCCTTTTGGACCTCTAGAAAGACCTCTCCGGTGAGGTAAATCTGTCGTTGCATTCCAGGTAAAAACTTGACCGGGTATTTAATAGACGACCCTGCATTTAAGTACGCCTTTGTTCCATCGGACAATTGGAGTTTAAAGGTTTTGCCATAGGGCACCCTGAGCGTATTGTACACCAATTCTTCTGAACTCGCCTCCCCTGGGTAAACCAGTTGATTTCCATTCTGGTTAGCGATAATATTTCCGCCAGCGTCTTTTATATTAATCGCTGCATCTTCCGATATGACTTTGGTGCTCCCGTTTTCCATTTC
This sequence comes from Draconibacterium sp., assembly GCA_047975435.1. Classification (GTDB taxonomy): domain Bacteria; phylum Bacteroidota; class Bacteroidia; order Bacteroidales; family Prolixibacteraceae; genus Draconibacterium. Next base: position 1,709 of record JBKEDN010000123.1, read on the forward strand.
AAGTATAATGGAACTTTCCTTTGGGGTTTGAGTGACATTGTCATTTGCATCTAGTAATAAAATTTTAAAAAAATAACCTGTCCCCACAAGAAAAAGAACAAGGGCAGCGTATTTAAGCCCTCCTTTTAACCACGATCTTCCAGTATTCTCTTTACTTATTTCTTTTTGGATGTTTCTAAGAATTGTTCTATTGGTAACATCAGAAGCTAATGAGTCCTTTCCTTCCTCCCCCTGCGTTTTTTGAAAGCTATTGTAGTACCTTAAAAGCACCCTTTCTTCTTCGGAAGTGGCTTTGCCGGAAAGGTATTTATCCACCAGATTTAAGAACTGCTCTTTATCCATTATTGTATTGACCGGCACGTTTTATGCGGGCTTCAATACTATAGTGTAGAATAATAGGGACATCCCCTAGTCGAAAATCGATTTTCTTAAATAAAAAGAATATTGCTCAGAGACTGTTTTGAAATGTGTGATCGGAACCTGCCTGCCGGCAAGGCAGGTTTTTATAGTTCGTTTTTGAGGCGGAACGAGGCGGAATTTTTAGGCATAGCATAGCTACGGTTCAAAATTTCAACGAAGTAACGTACAAAAAGGGGCATAAAAAACAATCGACATATTTCAAAACAGCCTCTCAATCACTGCTGTTTTGAGCAAAGCATTGAATTATCCTGAAACTGGCTTAAAAAAATAGCGTAGAACCAAAAGATAAGCTTAAAAAGCAACCTATAGAAGCCCTTAGTACGAATAACGCCTTTGTAATATGGTTCTCAACGGTTTTTGGGGAGATGTTCAATCTATTGGAGATTTCCTTATGGCTCAATTGCTCTTCCCTACTCATTCTATAGACTATACGACATTTTTCCGGCAACTCTTCTACAATGGCTTCGACCTGTTGAACAAGTTCTTTATAGAGCACTTCACTTTCCGGGTTTTCGTAGGTACAGCGTTGCTCCAGGTTCTCAAAAAGTTCCGACCTTAAATTTTTGGGATTTTTCCGAAATTGATGGAAAACTTGATATCGGACACTTGAAAAAA
>JBKEDN010000239.1:0-56236 GCA_047975435.1 Draconibacterium sp.
GTTACTTCAAATCCTTAGCGGGCATCGGGCCCGTTAAGGATTTAACCAGGAGAGGAAAACCTGCTGGCTCTGTATTGCCCGAAAGTATTATTTTGAATAATTATAAATAGCTGACAATTAGTAAATTAATAAAAATAAAAAATGAATACTCAATATATTGCCTAAAGTTGTTATCTTGCATTGATTATCAATAGTGTTGAATTATGAACCTGTTAAATTTTGTGTCCCAATTTCCAGACGAGGCGAGCTGTAAGTCCAAATGGAAGGAGTATAGGGACAAACAAGGAGTTCTTTGTCCTAAGTGTGGATGTATTGAACATTACTGGAAATCGGATAAAGAATGCTATGAGTGCAAACAGTGCAAATACAGACAAAGCTTGCGCAGCAATACAGTTATGCACGGGAGCCAACTCCCGTTTCGTTATTGGTTTGTGGCCATCCACCTGCTCACGTCCACAAAAAAGAGCTTTTCCGCATCCGAGCTTCAACGCCAGTTAGGGCATACAACCTACAATCCTATTTGGGCAATGCTCCACAAGTTGCGTTTGTCCATGGGCAAGCGCGATGCAGAATATACATTAAAAGAGGTGGTTGAATTGGACGAAGGTTTCTTTTCCACAGAAATCCCGGAAGAAGAAAAGGGCAAGCCTTTAAAAAGAGGACGGGGAGCCAAAAGAAAACCAAAGTGCTGGTAATGGCAGAAAGCATCCCGATTGAAGGGGAAGCTACTAAAAAGGGCAAGCCCCGCAAAGTAAGGCACATAAAAATGTTCGTAATAGATGACCTGGTGGCTGCAACCATCGACCCAATAGTATCAGGCAATATCGATAAAGGGGCGATCGTCGATTCAGACCATTCAACATCTTACACGAACCTTTATTCACTGGTGAAAGAACACCGTCCAAAGGTTGTCCCGAAAAAAGAGGTTGGCAAAATGTTGCCGTGGGTACACATAGCCATCAGCAATGCAAAAAGAATGCTACTTGACGTATTCCACGACATACGCCCGGAATATCTGCAAAGTTATCTGAATGAATATTGTTATAAGTTTAATCGAAGATACTTTGGTGAAGGGCGGTTCGATCGGCTATTGGTCGCGGCAGTTAGTTACAAAAATCAATTTAGGTATAACATTAAGTAATCATAAAATAAAATTTGGATTACAACATAAAAGGGACGATTGGAACGTAGTTTCAATCAGGGTGAGTTGTTCAAAAAGAATTCTCATAATGTACTTATATAGTGCAATATATATAATAAGAAAAGCAGTTTAGACAATTAAACGGATATTCATATTGTATTTTTCCTGAAAACCTTCTTCCATAAAATACCAGTTTGTTGCTGTACTTTTGAAAATTTTTATTTCCGGTATCCTGCCTTCACTGTATGCCGGACATTTACATCCTTTGCAGGATTCAAGTACAACAAATATAAAAAGGGCAAATGGTATTATCAGCCTGCTTAACCTAAAGCGTTGTTTAAAATTCAGGATGTTCGGCCATAAGCCAATTATCTTTTCAAAACGGGAACAACCCATTTTTCGGGGCGAAATATAAAGAAGCGAAAGGACCTGTTTCATTTTTGAATATTTAACCGGGCAGCAGTGATTATTAAGTTTTAATACCTGAAATTCCTCCGAATCCTGTTATCCCGGTTGCAGAGGGGAACCACTGTAAAATTGCCGGGTACCAGGTTAAAAATAGTCGTTTTATCACGCAATTCGGCTTTTCGTTTAATTAATCGTTATTTATTCAAACGAATGATACTAAAAAATAGTACTGACCATGGTTATATTTAAAAAAAATAGTTTAAAATTGTAGCAAATTTTAAGAAAGCACAGAGCAGGGACGATCTTTTAAACACTTTTATCCGATTTTTATAAAAGAGGTTAGTTGTAAGTCCCGAACTGTTGAAAACATTAGTAGGAATAGGTGCACATTATACAATAATTATTTTGTACATTGGCGCAAATTTTTATACGTTTGTAACATTTACGGTGCTTGCTATGCCGGTTTATGAGAAATTAAATTAGAGGATGATTAAAGAATTAAATAAGTTAAAATCAATCAATCAATTAAGTTCAATTTAAAAGCAAATTGCTATGAAAAAATTTACTCGAAATTTTTTGGGCGGGGGATATAGTAGGTCACTACGTATTCTTCGTTCGTTTGCATTATCGTTGGTGGCTTTGGTTGGGCTACATGTGACGGCTTTTGGCCAGACGTGTTCCCCTCCTCCCGGCACGGTGCAAATTATTGCCGAAGACATTACTCCTTGCTACAACGGTGACAATACCTATAAGGTAGATTTGTCGGTTGTGGGTTTCCGGAATGTCGATAGTTTGGATCTTGTTTTAAATTTTAACGGCGCCCTTTGGACGTTGGACGATGTGGATATTATTGCATCGGCTTTCCTAAAATCGGAAACCAATACCACAGTGACCCCTCCGGCAGTTAATGTGCCGATGGTTTCTACTATTGGAGCGAATTCAGTACGTTTCCAGTGGGCCGAAAACATTGGTCGTGGAATTATTAATAACGGTGCCGAAACGGTTTGGGCTACCTTAACGTTTAGTATTAAAAATTTTCCGAATAATACCCTTCCTACTTATAGTACTACCTTAAATTGGGGTGCAAGCAGTTTTGTCGGGTATTGTGTAAACGGGACAGGCGCCATTCCGGTGCCTTCTAAAATTTTAGACAATGGTTCCATAACCGCTACAAAATCTACATTTGGTGTTGTGGTTAATGTGGACCCGACAACCGTTCCCTGTACCGGGATGAAAGCGGTTGCAACGGTTACTTCACCGGTTGGCGCCGGATATTCGTATTCGTTTAACGGGGTGGATTCATGGGCCGATTATGAAGACAACGGCAACGTGGCCGATGTGTATCCCGGAAACCATACGGTATATGTTCAGGATATGAACGGCTGTTTGGTGAAAAAGGACTTTTCGCTGGCAACTGAAGGGGAAGTTACCCATTCAACAGGTATTGAAAATGAAGCATGTGACCATTTAGGGGAAGTTACGTTAACCGTAAGCAACACAAATGTTGCCGTAGCGGGATACTGGGTTGTTCCGGATGCTGTATATAAGGCCGGATCGGCACCTTATCCTTCTACCTATAAATCAAATAATAATAAAACCTTGGTTCCTTCCGGTAGTTACTGGACTGCTGTTGAAACAGAGTGTGGGTTGACCGACTGGGACAGCGTTTATGTTGAAAAAGGCGCCCAGTTTGACTGGGAAGGCGGCGTTACCGTACCGCAGGCAAGTTGTGGCATGGGTGGCGAATACAGCGTAGCTGTAATTGATTCTCTGACTGACAGTACGAGCATTCATATTGAAATCTTGAAAATTATTGATGCAGTTAGTGTTTCAATGGTTGCCGATACGATCTTTGCAACAACTGAAGATTTGGTGAACGATACCATTGTATTTACTGATTTGGAAGCAGGAACTTACGAAATCAGCCTTTCTGACGGTGGTGATTGTTCCTACTCAGCAAGTTTTCAGATTTTACCTGCCGACCAGGTGACTTTCAACATTGCCCATACCGATGTGGCTTGTTCGGATACTTCCGGAACAATGTGGGTGACCTCTGTTAGCGGTGTAAATGTTTCAGCACTGACTGATACATTCGGTTTATACATTGAAGGTACTTATTACGACGATATGGCTGTTAAACAAACTGTTTACGATACCATTTGGAACGTAAGTACAGATACGCTCACGCATCTTTTCCCGGGTGTTTACCAGGCCTGGTTGTTCCAGAATATGGACAACACGATTAACTGCCCGGTTGCGTTTAAAGGAATCAATGGAAATGAAATTACTATTTTTGACAACGGTACTGTAACATTTACTCCTAATGTAAGCGATGTAACCTGTTACGGTGACGATAACGGCAAAATCTGGATTACCAATGTTGACCGTAATTGCGAAGTTTGCAACGGCGATCCTTATTACATGGCTCAAATTACCGGTACAGACACTACTATTGCCTGGTTGCCATTAGCAAATGTTGATGATCAGGCAGGTACTGCTTTCTCTGGTTTGCCTGCCGGCGATTACTTAGTAGAAGTAAACGACACTACAGATCAGGGAGATTGTATCTCTTCAAAAGTTGTTACCATTGTAGCTCCTGATTCGCTGTATTTTACTGTTGATTCAGTATATGCACCTACCTGTTACTACGGAAACGATGGATCTGTACGAGTGGTTATTGAAGGCGGAATTGCTCCGTATAAATACGCCATTAACCATGCTCCTGACTATACCAACGGAACAGCTTTTAACCTGGAACAAGGCCAGAGTTATTACCTGGAAGTAATCGACAAAAACGGATGTACTTTCGGTGATTCTATTCATGTTCCCGAACTTTCCGAGTTCCTGATCAGCGCTGAAATTGTTGAAGGTGGTGACGCGTGTACCCGTTTGGTAGATACGGTTATCATCAGCCTCGATACATTTACTCATTACGACAGTGGCATAGAATATTATGGTGTGAAAGCGCCGATGATTAGTTCGGTTGATCCGATGGATATTCGCAATGCAGCAGGCGCTGTTAAATTTGGTGCCGACGATGTGAATAATAAAGTATTTAACTCTTCCAACAATGGAATCTGGTATTTCTATGCAATCGACCCGTTTGGTTGTGTGGCTGTTACCGGACCTTATACCATTGATATTGTTGATCCGCTTCCGCTGCAAATTGAAAGTGTTGTTACTACCGATGCCGCTTGTGACGGAACCTGGAGTGGCAGCCTGACAATAACGATTGTTGACGGAACGGGTGTTTTAGATGCTGTAGATTCAGTATTCTATTACCGTTGGGCGAATAACCCTGACGTTTTGGAGGCTGACCCAACGGGTATTTACAATCCGTGGCGTGCGTTTAACTACGATGCAGCAAACGAAACTTCTGAATATACAGCTAATGCAGCAATGACTGCCGGTAAATGGTACCTGCAGGTAAAAGACGCCTGTAAAACCGTAACTTACGATAAGAACCCGATAATTATTGACGACTGGGGCCCAATTGAGTGGATAACCCAACCGGAAGCTTTAAACGTTACTTGTAATGGCGGTCACGATGGTAAAATCGTAATCGAAGACAGCGCTGTACAGGGTGGAAAAGGTGAACCTTATGTTTATACCCTGATTACCTCTGCTAATGTACCTTATATGTACAATGGCAGCAGTGCAGCCTATATTAAAAAGGAACTGATTTCGCCTAAAGCATTCACGAATGTGGTGGCCGGTGAATACCGTGTAATTGTTTACGATCAGTTTAATTTGTCTCAATTCCCCGAAATGTGTCCTCCGGATACTTCGGATGTAATTTATGTGGCCGAGCCTTGTGAATTAATGTTTACTACCGATGTAAAACATGTTAGTTGCGCAGGTGCAGAAGACGCAGAGGTTACTCTGTATATTAGCGGTGGTATTGGTGGTACGTATGGCTATCCTGAAACTTTTGAAGGTGAATGTAGAGATTCTCTTCCGAACACTACGGATGGTAACCACTACTATGTAACAGTAAATAACCTTACCAATCCGGGAAATTCATTCACAAGAATGATTGCGGACGGAATTGATACATTGATATTCCAGACGTCCGGTGGTGAATATGATATTTTTGTTACCGACGAGTTGAATAAGAATACTCAAAAATGTTATGCCGAAGAAAACGTGAAGGTTTACGAACCGCAACCTTGGGCATTTACACCAATTTATACCCATCCTTCTGATTGTGACACGGCTGATGGTAAAATTCAGGTAGTAATTACCGGTGGGTTCGAATTTAACACTGGTAATCCGCTTGATTCAATTGACAGTTGGTATTATATTGATGCAATTAGTAACAGTAATGATACCTTGAGTTTGTGGGGAGGTTATGGAGATACCATTACTATTTCCCAAACAGCCTCGTATGGTGATTCTTATACTCTTTATGTGTGGAATGATCCGGATGCCCTTAATCAAATAGCGATGTACGATATGGAGGAGGAAGAGCCTTATTTCGACATTACACTTTCAAAAGACCAATGTTACGGAAAAACTCAGTTAACATTGGAGAACTTCATTCCGTTTGATTTGGATATTGAAGCCGGATGTGTACGCTGTAACGGCGAAGACAATGGTTCGGTTACCATTTCGAATATTACAGGCGGGTTCGCCAATGCTTATCAATTACAGTTTGTAAGTGTGGATTCAGTTTATGATCCTGCTTACGACAGCGACAAATGGTGGGCGCCTGCTACCGATGCTGACGGATGGATTAGCCCCGGCGAAACGGTAACCTACGATATGTTAGGCGCCGGTGACTACTACGTGTTTATTAAAGACAGTTCAGGTTATACCCTGCAGAAATGTTGTCGTCCGTTCCCGTTCGCAATTTGCGACCGTCCGGAATTGGTATTAGACAGTGTAGTTCGTATCAGCAATACAATTTGTGCCAACGACAGTACCGGTTCATTCGAAATATTTGCACACGGTGGTACGCCTCCGTACAAATATTGGTACACTCGTCAGGATCTTTACGCCAGTGACTTCGTATATCCTGGTATTCCGGACCATTCACTGTTCATTTCCAATTCAGTAATGACGGGTCTGCCTTCAGGTGCTTACGTTGGCTGGGTAATGGATTCACTCGGATGTGTTATCGGTTGCGATGTGGATGAAACCGGTCTTCCTAAAGACGGTCAACGTGTTGTAATCAATGACGCCGGTCAGTTAATGTATGATGATTATACAATTTTAGGCGGAGGATGTTATCTGAACCCGGTTGATGTGGTATATCACAATATTACCGGTGGTAGTGGCGATTCTATTACAGTTGTTCTGGAAGGGAAAGCCATTGTACTGGAAAGTGGCGATGTGGATGCAGATACTACAACGGTTGATACCACAATGACTTATACGTTCGCTTATGTTGAAGGAAGTGATATTACACTTACCAATGTAATTCCCGGAGATTATATGGTTCACGTTGAAACCAATATGAATTGCCCGACTACCGGTGATGAACTGGTTATTGACCCGGGTACAAGGTTCGTAGTAGAATTGGTGCCAACCGGTGGAAAAGGTTGTCCCGGGGACAATGCTGTTTGGGTTGAGATTAAAACGGATGGTGGTGTAGCTCCTTATAAGTATGTTATTTACAGGGAAGACGGAACTACTTTAGTTCGTGATACGACTACAATTGTTGACCAACACTTGAGTGTTGGCAGAAATTACATTGTACATGCTATTGATGCAGGTGGTTGTGTAGTTGTTTCAGCACCGCTGGAACTTCTGATACCTCAGCCGGTTGACTTTACAGTGAAAGATGTAACCTGTTTTGGAGAGGCCAAAGCCAGTGCCCGTGTATATGTTACCGGTACTGAGGGCAGGTTGTTTGACATTCACTGGAAGGAAATTGAAACCGGAGCAAACGGTGTAATTAATGATGTGGCAACAGATACCATTATTCGTAACGTATTCGCTTACGACGAAAAGAACGTTACCGACAGGCATTATCAAATCTTCGTTACCGACGATTCTAACTGTCCTTCACGGATTGACACGCTTACTTTCCACAAAGTTGACGGTCCGTTGCAGGTAGTTGACGTGGTTCAAAACGTTGGCGATTGCAACAGTACACTTGACTTTGAAGTAGCCGGTGGTACCGCACCTTACACTGTTTTGGTGGACGGTAATATAGAAAAAACCGGTTTTGTTCAAACAGAACAGGTAAACCTTATCCTTGGCGGTGGTGACCATGAAATAGAAGTGATTGATGATAACGAATGTAGTTTGGTAAAAACTTATACTTTCAACTACAATGTTATTATGGATACTACTTTCAATATTTATTCCGGCGACACTGTATCGTATGTTAATACTGAAGCCGGGTTAGACACCATGTTGACCGGTGGTTCTTATACTTACCACTATACTAACGCAGGTGGATGTTCTGTTGAATTGAATATAGACGTGGTTGAAAGGGATAGGACTGCTCCTGTACTTGCATCAGTAAGCCCAACGGATACTATTGTTGACAATCACCCGATATTCGTTATGAATTTTGAAGACGCTGTTTCTTTCAACGAGTCTGGTTATTTAACTGTATTTGCTGAAGGTGCCGATACTACAGCTCTTAAATTAATGCTTACCCAGGATATGTTTGGTGACAGTTCAATTACTGTTACTTACGACTACCTGGTAAGTGGCGGATTAGACAAAAACACTACTTACATTGTAAATGTTGATAGTGGTATTGTAATGGGCGACGGACTTGTTTGGAATGGAATTATGGATGAAACCACCTGGACATTTACAACGGGTGCTGATTTCGCAACAGGTATCGATCCTGGTGTTGAAACGGTTGATTTCAAAGTATATCCGAACCCATTCAAAGGCTTTATCAGAATTGACAACGCCGAAAAACTGACCCGCGTGGTTGTTTCAAACATTGCAGGTCAGCGCGTAATGGATATAGAAAATCCAACTTACGAAATACGTACTGGAAATCTGGTAACTGGCGTTTACGTTGTGACATTAATTTCGAACGACGAAATCGTTAAATCAGAAAGGATTATTAAAAGGTAATACCGAATTGATTGATTAAAAAGGGGAAGCTTTTAGCTTCCCTTTTTTTATTGTCAGTTTTTCTATATAATATTTGCTTTTAGCTTTTTAACAACTACAAAATGGAATTATTAAACAATCACGTTACAATAAGAAGCTTTAGTGAAAAAGATGTTGATATAAAGTTGCTTGAATCCGTTATTTATTCGGGGACGAAGGCTTCTACTACCGGGAATATGCAGCTTTACAGTGTTATTATAACCCGATCAGCACAAATGAAGGAGAAGTTGGCTCCTCTACATTTTAATCAACCTGTGGCTACAAATGCCCCCGTATTGTTAACTATTGTTGCTGATTTTAACCGGTTTTCAAAATGGTGTTTAGCTAACCATGCTGAGCCCGGATACGACAATTTGTTAAGTTTTAGTACTGCGTTTATTGATGCTGCTTTGTGTGCACAGAATATTTGTATTGCAGCAGAAAATGCCGGATTAGGAATCTGTTACCTGGGGACAACAACATATAATGCCGGGGAAATTATTGAACTGTTAAAGATGCCAAAGCTTACCTTTCCTGTAACTACTATTGCACTTGGTCATCCTATCGGGAGGCCGCCTTTAACCGATCGGATCCCGTTAAATGGGATTATTCATGAAGAAACATATCAGGATTATAATAACAAAGAAATAGGACGGCTTTACCGGTTTAAAGAAGAACTGGAATCTTCGCGGAAATTCGTTGCTGAAAATTCAAAGCAAACCCTGGCACAGGTGTTTACCGATGTACGCTACAAAAAAGCTGATAACGAGTTTTTTTCTCAAAAGATGGTGGATGTATTAAAGCTTCAGGGCTTCCTGAAGTAGTTCAATCAGCAGAATAACGATTAATAAACTGAAAAAACTCCTGACGGTAACTGTTTCCTATGGGGAGCTTATTCCCGTTTAGCCTTACCATGTTTCCTTCAACCGATTCAAGCTTATTTAACGAGATAATGTAAGATTTGTGAATTCGGTAGAAAAGTTCAGCCGGGAGCAAATCCAGAATTTTTTTCATCGAGAGGTTGGTAACATGATGATCTGTTTTTAAATGAATTTTGATATAATCCCCGAGGCCTTCAACAAAAACAATATCATTGAAATTTATTTTGTAGTTCTTTTTATTCGATTTTATAAATAAAAATCTGTCATCAAAAATAGTTGGTTGCTCCGAACCTTTCTTTTGTAATAACAGTAGTTCTTCGGCACGGTAATAGGCTTTACAAAAACGCTCAAACGAGAAAGGCTTTTTTAGGTAATCCAGGGCATTTAACTCAAAACCTTCCAAGGCATACTCCGAATAGGCTGTTGTGAACACTACCAAAGGTGGGTTATTCAGGTTTTTTAGAAATGAAATACCCGATAATTTTGGCATGTTAATATCGAGAAATATTAAATCGATCGGTTGCTCCTGCAAAATTTTATGTGCACAAATTGCCTCGTTGCATGTAGCTGTTATCTTCAGGTCGGGAAGTTTTAGTGCATATTGTTTTATAACGTCTTGAGCGAGTGGCTCATCATCGATAATCATGGCATTTATTTCCATTTGCGGTGGATGTTTATTTTAGTTTTAGATTAAGTCTCACACAAAATACAGGGTACTCCTTTTTTACAGAGAGTTCGAATTCGTCCTTTTCATACAGTAGCGCCAACCTTTGTTTCACATTTTCAAGCCCAATCCCCGAATGTTTTTTATTCCATTTTTCCACATCTGAGTAGTTATTCTCAATCTGAAAGTGAATGGAAGAATTCTGTTCAAAATCAAAATGAATTCGAATATAGTCCTGTCCGGCATCACCCGGAATACCGTGTTTAAAAGCATTGTCAATAAATGGTTCGAACAAAAGGGGTGCAATTCGGGCTGAAGGTATTTCGCCTATCTTCTCGTAAACAATATTTGTTTGGCTCGAAACCCTGATTTTCTGTAGGGCTACAAAATTATCAACAAACTCAATTTCTTTCTGAAGCGAAATAAAGTCTTCCCGCGATTCGTAAATAATATGCCGCATCAGGTCTGAAAGTTTCAGGATTAGCTCCGGGACTTTCTCTGATTTGGTTAGTGCGAGTGAATAGATATTATTCAACGAGTTAAACAGGAAATGCGGATTTAGTTGTCCTTTCAAGGTAGTAAGTTCTGCTTCGAGTTTTTGTTTTTCGATTTTTGCCAGTTTGTAATTTAAATCCTGCATCGCAAGCCAGTCTTTTACAACTTTTAAAAACGATGAAATACCTACATAAACCAGCGTTACAAAAAAGAATGCAGAGTGCGTATTGGTATCAAAATGCGAAAACTGTTCAGAAACGTGCAAAACATTTCGCAATGGATAAACGATAATTAATTGAACAAACAGGCTGCAGGCCGTCAGCATTACAATCAACCAAAAGAAATAAAAGATGTAGCTTTTTTGTTTCAGGAAACGTGGTATTAGGACATAGAGGTTCAAATAAACGCTTGCCGCAAAACCAATATTGGCAATAATTGCTTTGATCACAAGTGCTACATTAAAACTTTGGCTGTTTAAATAAAAAATTATACAAAAAAATGTAATACTTACCAGCCAGAAAATGCAATGCCCGATTATGTAATTTCTCGTATTTAAAAGTCTTTCCGTCATTTTTTAACCGACATTAAGCGTTAGAGGGGATGTGAGATTTGAATTCATTTGTTTTTCCATGTAGGTTACGATTAAGTGGCTTATGCTGTATTTAGTTGCCACAATTTTTTAACGATTTCTATTTAACGGAGTTTGATACATTTCTACAGGTTAATGTTTCTTCGCTTTGTGTTGAAATTGATTACTTTTAGCCCAAAATATAATCAGTTAAGCAAAAAGGCGAATCATTACAAATTTAGCTAAATTCAGTGTACTTATATGAAGGGGCAACGAATATTGATCCATACACATTTTCATCGACGAAGGACCGGAGTTACTACGAGCCTTGAAAATATTATGCCCTTTCTCAGGTCCCGGTTCGAAGCGTATGTTCTTGGGTATGGAATTAACGAACAAAAGATATCGTTCGTTGAAGTATTAAAGCTGGTGTCGAAAAGACAGCGTTTTGTACTGCACTGTCACCGGAACAATGAAATGTTATTTGCATTGCTGTTGCGGTTTCTCGGAGGAAATTTTTTACTTCTTTTTACAAAACATGCCGATAATATTCCGTCTTTTATAACCCGTTTCCTTCAAAAAAAAGCTGATGTTGTAGTGGCACTTACAAAGCGGATGACAAATACAATTTCGCGAGATTCTGTTGTAGTAGGACACGGTGTAAATCAAAATGTATTTTTCCCCGGCCAAGCATTACATCTTCCCGGAATACGTCAAAAAAAGCTAATTCTGTGTGCCGGCAGGGTACGCGAAGCAAAAGGACAAAGACTTTTAGTAGAGGCTTTAGCACCACTTATCCAAAATTTTCCTGACTGGGCTTTACTTATTGTTGGGAAGGTTGACAACCCAAAGTTTTTGAAGGAATTACAGAAAACGGTTACAGGTAATTTGGCCGGTGATCAAGTGTATTTCGTGAATGAAACCAACAATATTGTGAATTATTACCGTGCTGCTCATACAGTTGTAGTACCCTCTTATACCGAAGGTTTTTCGCTGGTTTGTGCCGAGGCCATGTCATGTGGATGTAATGTTGTCGCTACAGATGACGTTGGCATACATTCAGAATTAATTAGCAATGAGAAAACGGGCTATCTTTTTGAAGCCGGTAATAAGCACCAACTGCAAACAATCCTAACGGAACTTATGGAAGGGCAGCTGGCACATCTGGGAGAGAATGCCCGAAAAGAAATTGCTCAGAACTGGAGTGCTAAAGCAGAGGCCGACCGGTTAGCAGAGCTATACAGGTAAACAGATTTTACTCTGTTTTGTGAAAACCTCTTGTGAAAGCCTGTGCTGTTGGCATAATTAGTACATCGTCGATGTTAACATGTGCAGGCCGGGTAACCACAAAAAGAACCGTTTCGGCAATGTCTTCAGCAAACAGAGGGGTAAATCCTTTGTAAACGTTATCCGCCTTGTTCTGATCGCCTTTAAAACGCACCACTGAGAACTCGGTTTCAACAGCCCCCGGAGCAACAGAACTAACTTTTATCCCGTGTTGAAGCAAGTCTATCCGCATTCCCTGGGTAAGAGCCTGTACCGCATGTTTGGTGGCACAATACACGTTGCCCATCGCATAGGCTTCGCGCCCGGCAATCGATGAGATATTCACGATGTGGCCGTTTCCACGTTTTACCATTTGCGGCGATACCAGGCGGGTAATATACAGCAAGCCTTTTACGTTGGTGTCGATCATACGCTCCCAGTCATCAATAACACCCTCCTGGATGGGTTCCATTCCAACAGCTAAGCCTGCGTTGTTGATCAGCACATCAACTGCTTTCCATCCTTCGGATAAACTGTTTATTGCATCAGATGTTGCAGCCAGGTTTCTAATGTCAAAATTCAATACGGTAATCCGGCAGTTGCTTTCGTTATGAATTTCCTCTTTTAAGGCTTCAAGACGATCTTTTCGTCGGCCGGTAAGGATCAAATCAAATCCATTCTTTCCAAGAGTCTTTGCGGTGACCATGCCAATTCCTGCTGTAGCACCTGTAATTAAGGCAATTCTGTTCATTCCGGAAATAATTTTGAGTTGCTGCGAATTTAAAAAAAACATCTATTTTTATGGAGAAATAGCGGACTTAATTACCTTTGTTCGTACTTAATACCAGAAAGAATAAGGCATATGAGCGAAACAATACAAACCGAGGAACAATTCACAATAGAAAGTATTCCTGAGCCTGAGAATATTGAAGAAGTGGTTTACTCATTAATGGTGAATCCGAATTTGTCAGCCATTAATTACTTCAATGATTTCAGTGAACAAAATATTTCGCCTGATGCCATTGGTGACAGCGATACCGACGAAACGGGTTTGTTTGACCTGGATAACAACGGAACCAAAATGGCGATGAGTACACATGCTTTTCATCACCATCTAGAAAATGACCCGCAAAAGGCAACCGAGATTCTTATCTCAAGAGCGGTTCGGAATATGTTGTGCTATGGAGCTACGCCCAGTGTAATCAGCGCCTTTCTGTATCACATCGATTTTGCTGACCCCAATGGTTACTCGATTGCCTCGGGAGCCAAGAAAGGCCTTGAAAATGCGGCTCAGAAGTTTAACCTGAAAATATCTGATCGAAAAATTCGTTTTGATCATTTCTCGAAACACGGACCGGTTCCCCCGACCATAATCATCAGCATGCTTTCGCAGATAAATGCCGGGGAAACATTAACAACGCATTCATTTAAAAACAAAGGCAATCATATATTTATGATTGGTGATATGGTGGATGACATTAATTCATCAGAATATCTTGAATTTTATCATGGTGTTTCAGAATCGCCTTTGCCTGCCTTTAGTATAGAAGGAGAAATGAAAATTCAGGACTGTCTTAAAAAACTGCATGAAGAAGGATTAATTGAGAGTGCCAGCCCGATTGGGAAAGGTGGGTTGTTCTTTACTTTACTTCGTGCCGCCATTCCGAATGAACTGGGGTTTGATATTACAACCAGTGCCGAAACCCGGATCGATTCCTTTTTATTTGGTGAAGCCATGGGCCGTATTTTAGTAGGTGTAAATCCGGATCACGAAGAAAAGTTTGTGGATGTGATGAGCGAACTAAAAGTTCCCTTCTTTACACTGGGGCATGTCACAAAAGGAGAGATCAGAATTGACGACGAGTCGTTAGGTTTTATTGATAAAATGAGCGCCGGCGTTTAATGGCTCTTCCCTATAAACAATCGCAACAATCAAAACGAGGTCAGGTGGAGGAGATGTTTGACAATATCTCGCCGAAATACGACCTTCTGAACCATTTGCTATCGGTAAATATCGATAAACTGTGGCGTAGGCGGACAATTAAAAAACTAAAGGCATTTGAGCCCAAACAGATACTGGACATCGCAACAGGTACTGGTGATTTTGCCATAGCAGCAACAAAGCTGGGAGATGTAAAAGTGGTTGGAATTGATATTTCGGAAGGAATGTTGAATGTTGCCCGCGAAAAGATTAGTAAAAAAGGCCTTTCTGAAAAAATCACCGTTCAGAAAGCAGATTCAGAGAATCTTCCTTTCGAAGGAGCTGGATTTGATGCCGTAATTGTTGGTTTTGGAGTTCGTAATTTTGAACATCTTGAAGAAGGGTTGGAAGAAATTTACCGGGTGCTTAAGCCCAAGGGAACTTTTTTTGTGCTTGAATTTTCAAAACCGGAGAAAGCGCCTTTCAAACAAATTTACCAGTTCTACTTTAAGCGTATTTTGCCTGCCATCGGACGAATCATTTCAAAAGATCAGAGTGCATATACATACCTGCCCGAATCAGTGAACGAATTTCCCGATGGAGATGATTTTTTGACTATCTTGAAATCTGTAGGCTTTATTAACAACCGTTGTTACCGGCAAACTTTCGGAATTGCTTCAATATACGAAGCCCATAAGCCTAAAAATTAGAAGAATAAACAAAGTAGATACAATATTTGAGCTTTTTAGCGTTTGAGAAAATAAGGAATTACCCATTATAGTGAAGAAAGCAGTTTTACTTATATTACTGATGATTGCGGGAGCTTATACTTTCGCCCAAAAACAGAAGATCAATTATCTGACAACCTTTGATGATAAATTGATTCATTTTGGGTTTACGATTGGTGTGAATACCCTCGATTTCAACATTGTCAACTATAATCCGATCGGCGACAATCCTGACTTTGTTTTCGATCCTACCGAAAAATGGCCTACTACTGATGCCAATATCCGGTCGGATGTGGCAACGCTTATCCCCGGGTTTACAGTTGGGATTGTTTCAAGTTTGCGCTTGTCGAAAGATTTTAACCTGCGTTTTTTACCGGGGCTTTCGTTTGGCGAGCGGCAAATAACATACAATGTTCCGGTAATTGATATAAACAACTACGAACCGGCTGAATATTACTCGATAAAATCAACTTTCCTGGATTTTCCTTTACTCGTAAAATATAAGGCACGCAGAATAAACAACGATCGCCCGTATGTGATTATGGGAGGCGCTTACCGGCAAGATATTTCGCGAACAGCCCAGGAAGACCTTGTAAAATTAAAAGGAGGTGGTTTTTATGCCGAAGTTGGTGGTGGCTGGGATCACTATTTCCCGTTTTTCCGTTTTTCTACTGAATTGAAATTCAGCTTCGGCTTGAATAACCAATTGGGTGATTTGCCTGCACCGGTCCAAAAACAATACTACGCGCAATCCATTAAAGATCTCCGTTCAAAGATTTTTACCCTTTCTTTTCATTTTGAATAAAACATGACCCCTGTTTATAAGCCTTAAAAGGATATAACTGCCGATTTTATGTTGTTTTTGAAGTTCTGATTTTCTGAGTAATGCTATTTTCTTCATCTTTGCCAGATATTTCAAAGTTGCCCAATTAATTACCGATTAAAAGTTGGTGGTTTTTTAAGCTGCCGGATAATTCGCACAATATGGTTGATAAGGATTTGGTTAAAAAGGATAGTAGGTATTACGAAAGTTTTTTACGCCGGGTATTAAACGAAATACTGGTTTTGTTTCTGCGGATGATTTCGCTTTTGCCATTTTCGGTTTTGTACCTTATTTCCGATTTTATGTATTTTATTCTGAGGTATGTGGTAAAGTACCGGAAGAAGGTTATTTTCGAAAATCTTTCATACGCTTTCCCTGAAAAAAGCGAAGAAGAAATTAAGATCATTGCCAATAAATTTTACCGTCATTTTTGCGATTTTTCCTTAGAGACCATAAAACTCCATAACATGAACATTGCTGATATGGAGAAACGCGTAAAGATTAAAGGTATTGAAACCGGTAACGCCATTGCGGACGAAGGGAAAAGTATGATTACACTTGGTTTTCATTACAGTAACTGGGAGTGGGGAAGCTATTTGCAGGCAAAGTCAAAGCATCAGTTGCAAATGGTTTATAGTCCGCTTAGGGGTAATAGCGCAATGGAACATTTTATGTTGTATTCGCGCGAAAAATGGGGTGGGCAGTCGATACCGATTCATAAAATTGCCCGGGCATTGCTCGAATATATGAAAAGTAAAAAGCCAAATACGCTGTGGTTGGCATCCGATCAAACTCCACCTGCTGATTCACCATTCTGGACTTACTTTTTGAACAGGGAAGCACCGTTTTTTATGGGGCCCGAGAAAATTGCGATAAAAACCAATCAACCCATAGTGTTTGTTTACATGAAAAAAACAGGTAGGGGACATTACGAGGCAAACCTGGAATTGCTAATCAGGGAACCTGCAAAACTACAACACAAAGACATTCTTTTGACTTACATAAAAAGAATGGAAGAAATAATACACGAAACTCCGGAGTATTATTTGTGGTCGCACCGGCGCTGGAAACATAAGCGGCCGGAGGGAATCGAACTCACGCTTTAGTGGTGTAGCTTATTGCTGAAAATTCCATTGCTTCCTTTTGAATTCAGAACAAAGAATGGCAGTAGCAACCGCAACGTTGAGTGATTCTGCTTTCTGAGAGCTCCCCGAGAAGTTTGGAATACTTATTTTTTTATCAACAGCATCTTTAATTTTGTCACTGATTCCGTTTCCTTCATTCCCCATTACCAGTACCGATTTTTGGGCCAGGTCCTGCGTGTAAATGTTCGCACCTTCCATGAAAGCGCCGTATATTGTTGCATTCGACGATTGGGCAACGCGTTTAAAGCTTTCAAAGCTGCATTCGGTCATACTTACCCGGGCAAACGATCCCATACTTGCCTGAATTACTTTGGGATTAAACGGATCAACTGTAGCCGGAGAACAAAATATATTTTTGATTCCAAACCAATCACAAATACGAAGAATCGTTCCCAGGTTTCCCGGATCCTGAATTCCGTCGAGATAAACCGTGAGATTTTCTTCCAATATTTCAGGAACCGGTTTGACTACAGGAATACGGCAAACCGCCAGGCTGTTTTGAGGGGTTTTTAAAAGGCTGATTTGGCGAAGCTCGTTTTTATCTACTATGGTAATTGTTTCTGCGGTTAATTTGTGGTGGCGAACCTTACGCTCAAATTCTTCTGTTATAAATAATTCTGTGACTTTGATTGGTGATCCGGCCAATTCTAAAACCATTTTATCCCCTTCAACAAGAAATAAATCTTCTTTTTTGCGGTATTTTTTTAACGCCAGCGAAGCAAGTTGTTTAATTTTTGATTTACTTATCATCGGGAAAATTTCAACTTCATATATTATTTGGAGTAAAGTTACTGTTTCTGTTAAAAAGTCTTCTTTATTTTTGTGCATTAAAAGAAATCTGAGTTTGGTATCGTTTCGTCAAATAAAAAATAGTGGAAAAGGATTGGCTGTTATTTTGGTATTGCTCATCCTTGCATCTTGTTCGTCAACAAGGTTTGTACCGGCTGATAAGTACCTCTTGAATAAAGTGGAGCTGGAGGTAGATAATCCCGAGATAGACAAAGAGGAAGCCAGGTCTTTTGTTCGTCAAAAAGAAAATTATAAGATACTGGGTTTTGTCAAATTTTATCTTTTACTGTACAATATGTCTTCGAAAGAGAAGACCGACGACTGGCTAAAACGAATTGGAGAACCTCCGCAACTGTACGACGAGGTAATGACAGAGCGGTCAAAGGAACAGCTCAGACAGTATATGGATAACAAAGGTTATTACCGCGCCAATATATCCAGTGCTTTGGAATTGAAAGATAAACCTCAGAAAGCAACACTGAAGTTTAATATTGAAGCCGGCGACAGATATACGATAAGCAATGTCCGGTATCATTTTGCCACACCAAAGCTGGAAGAGATTTTCAAAGAAGATTCGCTTTCCTTGCGATTAAAAAAAGGCGCGCCTTTTGATATTTACAGCTTGCAGAAAAAACAGGAGAAAATTGTACAGTTGTATCGCGACAAAGGGTATTTTTATTTTTCCAAAAATCAGGTTAGATACCGGGCCGATACTACCAAAACAGAAAAACAGGTGATTCTGGATTTATATGTAGGTGAAACCGGAAATGCACAAATCGACTCGGCCAAAATTCTCCGGCCATATTATTTCAACAATTTTTATTACTACATAATTCCCGGGTCGGCGCCAAATATGGCGTCAGGAAATACAAATACTGAATTTGCTGATACTGTTGAGTGGGATCACGCCAAACTGTATCTTTCACCGAATATTCATTACCCGTCGAATCTGTTTATCAGAACTACGCAAATGCAAAGTGGTGATTTGTACAATTATTCTGACGTGGAGAATACTTTTAACGGACTAAACCGTCTTCGGCAGTTTCGTTATGTCGATATTCAGTTTGAAGAAACACCATCGGCACAATATCCCGATTTATTGGATTGTTATGTACGCTTGTCTCCGCTAAATAAGCAGTCAATTTCGCTTGATGTGGAAGGTACCAACACATCCGGAGATATAGGGGTTGCCGGAAACATTTATTACCAGCACCGGAATTTATTTCGGGGGGCAGAGGTTTTTCAGATTCGGTTGAAAGGAGCAGTTGAAAGAATGCGGAAAAAGACCGATACCGGCTCCGAGGCTTTTAATACACGTGAGTTCGGAATTGAGAATAGCTTGAATATTCCCAAACTATTAGGCCCGGGTAAATTTATAAGAAGCTTTGAGAAGAACCTGCCCAAATCGGTTTTGAACATGGGCTTTAACTATCAACGACGCCCTGAATATACACGGACTATTACCAACTTAAAGTTTGGCTACGACTGGAAGACATCGCAAAATTTTAGTCATTTGTGGAATCTGCTGGATATTAATTTTGTGCATTTATTTGAGTTTGACCCCAATTTTGTTAATTCAATCGAGGATTTGTACATCAAGAGCAGTTTTACCGACCACTTTATTTTTGCGATGAACTATTCGATTATATACAATAATCAAAGACTGGGTGTAAAAAGCAATTATACCTATGCGCGAATAAATGTAGAGTCGGCAGGAAACTCATTGTGGGCATTGTCGGAAATTACCGGACGCAAGTCATGCCTTGACCCCGATTATGATACGGAATATTTCAGATACTTAAAAACACCTTTTGCTCAATACCTGAAGGCAGATATTGAGGCTCGCCGTGCTGTTATGATTGATAAGTATAATTACCTGGTGGGGCGCGCCTTCTTTGGGCTTGGCTTTCCGTATGGAAACTCCCGCTTACTCCCTTTCGAGAAGCAATATTTTGCCGGTGGCGCCAATGGAATCAGGGCCTGGCAAGTACGGTCGCTTGGCCCCGGTAATTATAAAGCTCCGGACGGCTATTATCCTAATCAGTCTTCCGACCTTAAACTGGAAGCAAACCTGGAGTATCGGTATAATTTGATTGGGAAACTGGAAGGTGCATTGTTTTTAGATGCAGGAAATATTTGGGCTGTCAATAAATACGACAACCGGGAAGGGACCCGTTTTCATCTGAATAAATTTTACAAGCAAATTGCGGTTGGAACAGGTACTGGTTTTCGTTTTAATTTAAACTATTTCATCCTTCGGGTTGATCTGGGAATGAAACTTCGTGACCCGTCAGAAGCCTCCGGAAAAAAATGGATAATCGGAAGCCGTAAACTAAGTAATGAAGATTTTAATCTAAACTTTGCCATAGGTTATCCTTTTTGATTTTTTCTCTTTTTTAGCTTGTTTTGTGTCTGCTAGAATTATTTTTTTGCATTTTTGGAGCCAATTTTCTGGTGAATAGTAAAGAAAAGGGATAATTTCTAATATTTTAAAAGAAGCGTTATGGCGAAACTTCCCGAAACCCGTGAAGCCTTTGGTTCAAAATTCGGAATTATTGCAGCTGCCGCCGGTTCGGCAGTAGGATTAGGTAACATCTGGAAATTCCCATATATAACCGGCATTTACGGTGGAGCTGCATTTATTTTTGTTTATCTCGGTTTTATAGCAGCAATCGGCTTCCCGATAATGTTGTCTGAACTAATCATCGGTCGTAATTCAAAACGGAATGCATTTGGCGCTTTTAAAGTGCTTGCTCCGGGAACTCCCTGGAAATATATCGGAATACTTGGTGTAAGTGCGGCTTTCTTTATCTTATCGTTTTACGGAGTGGTTGCCGGATGGAGCGTTGAATACATTGTTGTTTCCATACAACAGGGATTTTCAGATAAAAGTCCCGAACAGATTTCTGAACTGTTTACTTCTTTTATTCAGGCTCCGGTAAAACCGGTGATTTATCAGCTCATATTTATGACAGCAACAGGAGCCATTGTTGTGATTGGGATAAAAAAAGGGATTGAAAAATTTGCAAAAATTTTAATGCCGCTTCTTGTCGTTATCCTGGTTGTTTTATGTGTAAAATCGCTCACACTCGATGGGGCAAAAGCCGGACTGCTTTTTTTGTTTAAACCCGATTTCTCGAAACTTACAGGCGATGGTATTCTGAGTGCACTCGGTCATGCTTTTTTTACACTTAGCCTGGGGATGGGGACATTGATTACCTATGGGTCGTACATTGGTAAAAATAATAACCTTATAAGTACAGTCGTCAACGTTACTGTAGCCGATACCGTTATTGCAATTTTGGCAGGTATTGCCATCTTCCCGGCTGTTTTTGCTTTTGGTATTGAACCGGGACAGGGGCCAGGATTGATTTTTGTAACTTTACCCAACATATTTCATCAAATGCCCGGAGGCTCAGTTTTTTCGTTTTTATTTTTTGTGTTACTCACCATTGCGGCATTAACGTCATCAATTTCTATTCTGGAGGTGGTTGTTGCTTATCTCAAAGAAGAATTTAACATGCAAAGAAAAGCAGCTACCATTTGGGCAACTATACTTACATCAATTTTGGGAATTTTTTGTTCCTTGTCGATGGGCGTGTTGTCACCCTTTAAATTATTCGGATTAAACTTTTTCGACCTTATGGATTGGGTTTCGGCCAATCTGCTTTTACCGCTGGGAGGCCTGTTTATTTCACTGTTTATTGGTTGGCATTTCGGGCGTAAAAGGGTTCAAACCGAGGTGGGAAATGGCGGAAATCTGTCTGGTATCTATCTCTCCATTTTTATGTTTTTGGTAAAATTTGTTGCACCTCTTGCCATCGCAATCGTTATGCTTAACAAAGTAGGTTTGCTAAAATTTTAGTTGAGTTTATTGTTTAAACGGCTGCAATCATTTTTGCTTACTAAGTACATAAATTTCTGGTTTTTTACCATTTGCGTTGTTTTGCTTGATCATTTTTGATAACTTTTGTGCCTGATTGAATCAATTGTTTATTTCCATACACAATGAACAAGTTTCTCCAACGCATAAAACGTCAATACCTGACTTATTCCAGAGCTGACAGGAATGCTTTACTAATTCTGGCGGGAATTCTGTTGCTTGTAATTGTTGGGAACAGTCTGATGGATTATTTGCCGCCAAAAGGAGAAACCGACTTTTCTGAAATTACAAAGCAACTTAACGATTGGGAGAAAAATCAGTACGAAAATTCTTCCAAATCATATCAACAGAAGCTTTTCCCGTTTAACCCTAACACAATATCCGAAAATAAATTAGACTCTTTAAATCTTCCGGCCCAGATAAAAAGGAATATAATTTCGTACCGTAAAGCAGGAGGTAGTTTTAAACAGGCAAGTGACTTGAGAAAACTTTACGGGATGACGGATTCAATTTATTCTGCAATCGAAAGCTATATGGTGTTCCCTATCAAAAAATCGAACACTTCTGATTCAAAGAATAAAGGAAAGCCCAAAGTTATAAAGCCTGATTATTTCGATCCAAACAAAATAACACATGACAAATTAAAGTCTTTCGGACTTAATGATTTTCAGGCAAATAATCTGGTGAATTATCGCAGTAACGGAGGTGTATTTCAAACCGCTGGTGATGTATTAAAAATTTACGGAATTGATTCGGCGTTGTATCTGGAGTTACTCCCGTTTATAAAGATTGATTCAGTTGTTTTGCCGAAAATACAAGTGGAGTCAAATTTGGAATTATCAGTAGAACTAAACAGCGCTGATTCTGTCCGGTTAATGGAATTGCCGGGAATTGGGCCTGCTTATGCCCGGCGTATTATACGGTATCGCGAATTATTGGGAGGTTATTACTCGACCCGGCAGTTAACAGAGGTTTATAACTTTCCGGAAGAAACATACAAAGAGATTAAAAAAAGTATTTATGCTGATACGCTGGCTATCCGTAAATTGAGAATTAACTTTCTGGAATATTCCGAGTTATTACGTCATCCGTATTTAAACAAAGAGCAGGTTTCTCAAATACTATCCAGAAGAGAAAAGCAGGGAGCCTATAAAAATCTTTCTGAAGTGGCATCCCTGCAAGCGTTTGATGACAAAACATTTAAACGGGTAAGGCCTTATCTTACGTGTCGTTAAAAAAGCTAAAACTGAAATTATCAGATAGGAATTATTATTTTTTTACTTTAAATTTGAAATAGTATGAATAATTTCTAAATTTGCGCCTCAATTTTAAAAAGTAAAAACCGATAGATATGATTATTATTCCGGTAAAAGAGGGCGAAAATATTGAAAGAGCCTTAAAAAGGTTCAAGAGAAAATTCGAAAAGACAGGTGTAATCAAGGAATTACGCGAACGTCAGAAATTTACCAAACCTTCGGTAAAAAGAAGGGAAGAGTTGAAAAAAGCAGCTTACGTACAAGGTTTGCAGCAACAGGAAGACTAATTTAATATTAGTCGGTTCCTGATTTTTAGAGATGGCCGATGAGTTATCAGGAATCGTTTATCAACTATTTAAAGTATGAGAAGAGGTATTCTCCTCATACGGTGGTGGCATATAAAAATGACCTCGATCAATTTGTGGATTTTTACACAGAAATGGTCGGGGAATTTCATGTTAAAGAGGTTGACTCCCGATCGGTGAGAAGTTGGTTGCTTTCGATGATGGAGACGGGGTTGACCCCCAGAAGTATTCATCGAAAGGTAACGTCGGTAAAGTCATTCTACAATTATTTAATGCGGGAAGAAATCGTTGCATCGAATCCCGCAGTAAATATTACGCTTCCAAAAGTGCGGAAGAAACTACCAACATTTGTTGATGAGCAAAGCTTAAATCACCTGTTGGATGTTGGAGGTGTGTTTGATGATACGTTTTCGGGCGTCAGAGATAAATTAATTCTTTCGTTGTTTTACGGAACCGGTATGAGGCTATCCGAATTGACCGGATTGAAGGATGGAGATATTGATACCAAGTCGTATTTGATCCGGGTACTTGGAAAACGACAGAAAGAAAGAGTTATCCCTTATCCCCGGGAGATAAATACATTACTGGCCAATTATATTGAGGTAAGAAACAATGAGTTTGACGGCAAAACCGAATATTTGCTGGTGACTAACAAAGGCGGACAGGTATATGAAAAGCTTGTCTATCGCCTGGTAAAAAATAATCTTGCTAAAGTTACCTCTCTTGAAAAAAAGAGCCCGCATATTTTGCGCCATACGTATGCCACACATTTATTAAACAGAGGCGCCGATTTAAATGCGGTAAAAGAGTTATTAGGACATTCAAATTTGGCAGCAACGCAGGTATATACCCATACAACCTTCGAGAAGCTGCGCGATAGTTATAAACAAGCCCACCCGCGTGGGGATAAAAACGATTAATTATGGAAGTAAAAATTAATTCAGTACATTTTAGTACCGATCAGAAATTAGTAGATTTCATAAATAAAAAAGTAGGAAAGCTGGACACTTTTTTTGACGGTATAATTAAGGCTGAAATAACTTTAAGAGTAGTAAAGCCGGAAACAGCAAATAATAAAGTTGCTGAGTTAGGACTTTCAATTCCTGTACAAGGCAATTTGTTTGCCAAGAAACAAGCCGATTCGTTCGAGGAAGCCATTGATTTGGCGGTAGATGCACTCAAAAAACAGATTGAAAAATACAAGGAAAAACTCAAGAATAAATAAAAATTAAAAATTGGTAACCAAGTTTTAGGTTTTTAAAATATAATTTTTACATTTGCAAACCCTTTTTAGGGGCGTTCTTAAAACAGCTGAATGTGTCGGGCTTCGGGCAAAAACCGGACAATAATTAGGACTTGTTTTTTGCGTATTTATACCGGAGTCGAAAAGATTTTCACCGATAAAAACGGATAGTGAATTTTTTGTTCGGTAGTTTGAAAAAAAGTTGTAATTTTGCACCGCATTTTTAGCGTGAACAAATAAGCGGGAATAGCTCAGTTGATAGAGCATTAGCCTTCCAAGCTAAGGGTCGCGGGTTTGAGTCCCGTTTCCCGCTCAATTCAGGGATCGGAATTTGGAGTAGGAGACTACTCTGAATTCTTGTCTCTTTGTGTGTTTAAGGCCGGAGTAGCTCAGGGGTAGAGCGCATCCTGGGTAAGGATGAGGTCACGAGTTCAATTCTCGTCTTCGGCTCAGATGATTTAAAAGATAAATAAATTAAAATTTTGCAATTATGGCTAAAGAACATTTTAACAGGGATAAGGACCATGTAAACATTGGTACTATTGGCCACGTTGACCATGGTAAAACTACCCTAACCGCTGCTATTACGATGGTATTAGCTAAAAAAGGTTTGTCAGAAGTTAAAGCATTTGATCAGATTGACAATGCACCCGAAGAAAAAGAAAGGGGTATTACTATTAACACAGCACACGTAGAGTACCAGACTGCAACTCGTCACTATGCACACGTTGACTGTCCGGGACACGCCGACTACGTTAAAAACATGGTAACTGGTGCTGCCCAGATGGACGGTGCGATTATCGTTGTTGCTGCAACTGACGGTCCTATGCCACAAACACGTGAGCACATCCTGCTTGCACGTCAGGTAAACGTTCCTCGTTTGGTTGTATTCATGAATAAAGTGGATATGGTTGATGACGAAGAATTGCTGGAACTTGTTGAAATGGAAATTCGTGAATTGCTCGATTTTTATGAATTCGACGGTGACAATACTCCTGTTATTCAAGGTTCTGCACTTGGTGCTTTGAACGGTGAAGAAAAATGGGAAGAAAAAGTGATGGAATTGATGGATGCTTGTGATACATGGATCCCGCTTCCTCCACGCGATATCGACAAACCATTCCTGATGCCTGTTGAAGATGTATTCTCGATCACTGGTCGTGGTACCGTTGCAACGGGTCGTATCGAAACAGGTGTTGTTCACACCGGTGACGAACTTCAGTTGATTGGTTTAGGTGCAGAAGGTCGTAAGACTGTATGTACAGGGGTTGAAATGTTCCGTAAGATTTTGGATGATGGTCAGGCAGGTGATAACGTGGGTCTGTTATTGCGTGGTGTTGACAAAAAAGAAATCAAACGGGGACAGATTTTGGCAAAACCTGGTTCAATTACTCCTCACAAAAAATTCAAAGCTGAGGTTTATGTGTTGAAAAAAGAAGAAGGTGGACGTCACACTCCATTCCACAACAAATACCGTCCGCAGTTCTACTTACGTACATTGGACGTAACTGGTGAGATTCACCTGGAAGCGGGCCGCGAAATGGTGATGCCTGGTGATAACGTAACCATCGAAGTAGAATTGATCTACCCGGTAGCATTGAACATCGGTCTTCGTTTCGCAATCCGCGAAGGTGGCCGTACCGTAGGTGCTGGTCAGGTTACTGAAATTATTGACTAATTAGTTAGTAAAAATACAAGATAATATGTCCCGGGCTCATGGGTCCGGGACTATTTTCGGATGAGGCTCAAAACTGGGAGTGGTTATAAATACAGTAGGTTCGATTCTTACCATCCGATCAAAACAACGAACATCTAAAATGAACAAGGTAAAAGTATATTTTCAGGAAGCCTATGACGAACTTGTACATAAAGTTACATGGCCAACCTGGAAAGAGCTACAAAGTAGCGCATTAGTTGTAATGATTGCTTCCTTTATTATATCATTAGTTATTTTCATTATGGATCTGTCGTTCAGAAACATAATGGATTTTATTTATGGATTATTTTATTAATCAAAACTTTTAAGTCGAGATGAGCGAAAATAGTAAAAAATGGTATGTTCTGCGTGCGATTGGAGGCAAGGAGAAGAAGGTGAAGGAATATATCGAAAACGAAATCGCAAATGGTGATTTAAAAGGTTTTGTAGATCAGGTTCTTATTCCAACAGAGAAGGTTTATCAAATCCGCAATGGTAAAAAAATCAGTAAGGAGAGAAACTTTTTCCCGGGGTATGTTTTAATCGAGGCTGCATTAGTGGGTGAAGTTGCACACACACTAAGGAATTTCCCTAACGTAATCGGATTCTTAGGCGACACCAAAGGTGGAGATCCGGTACCGATGCGGCAAAGCGAAGTAAACAGGATATTAGGTCGTGTGGATGAATTAGCTGAAACTGACGAAGAAATCAATATCCCATATGTGGTAGGAGAAACTGTAAAAGTAATCGACGGACCATTTAACGGCTTTAACGGAACCATTGAAGAAATCAATGAAGAGAAGAAGAAGCTGCAGGTAATGGTGAAGATTTTCGGACGTAAAACTCCTTTAGAACTTAGCTTTATGCAAGTCGAAAAGGAATAGTAACGCTTTAATCTATTATTATGGCGAAAGAAGTTGCTGCATTAATTAAATTACAAATCAAAGGTGGTGCTGCTAATCCATCACCACCGGTAGGACCAGCATTAGGTGCCAAAGGGGTAAACATTATGCAGTTCTGCAAACAGTTCAACGGAAGAACACAAGACCAACCAGGGAAAGTGCTTCCGGTGATTATTACTGTTTATGCAGACAAGTCGTTTGACTTCATAATTAAACAACCTCCGGTAGCGGTTCAGTTGTTGGAAGCTGCAAAAGTAAAAAGCGGGTCGTCAGAACCTCATGTAAAAAAAGTGGGTTCTGTATCCTGGGATCAGGTAAAACAAATTGCCGAAGGCAAAATGGTTGACCTGAATTGCTTTACAGTTGAATCAGCAATGAGAATGGTAGCTGGAACTGCCAGAAGTATGGGAATTACCGTTAAAGGTACTTCACCATTCTAATAACTAAAAATATCTTTTACGATGGGCAGAATTACGAAAAATAAAAAAGCTTCTTTGGAACAGCTCGAAAAAGGAAAAGTTTACTCAATCGACGAAGCCGCAAAACTGGTAAAAGAAATCACTTTTACAAAGTTCGATGCCTCTGTTGATATTGACGTACGCTTGGGAGTTGATCCAAGAAAAGCTAACCAGATGGTTAGAGGCGTAGTTTCGTTACCCCATGGAACCGGAAAAGAAGTACGCGTTTTGGCATTGGTAACTCCTGATAAAGAACAGGAAGCCAAAGATGCCGGAGCAGATTATGTAGGTCTCGACGAATATGTTGAGAAGATAAAAGGTGGCTGGACTGATATTGACGTTATTATTACTATGCCTCCGGTTATGGGAAAAGTTGGGGCGCTGGGCCGTATTCTTGGTCCGCGTGGCTTAATGCCAAACCCCAAAAGTGGTACCGTAACCATGGAAGTTGGTAAAGCAGTATCAGAAGTTAAGCAAGGTAAGATCGATTTTAAAGTTGATAAATTTGGTATCGTCCACACATCAATCGGTAAAGTGTCATTCGCTCCCGAGAAGATTAAAGAAAATGCCGTTGAGTTTATCAATACGATCAATAAACTGAAGCCTACAGCTGCAAAAGGAACCTACATTAAGAGTATCTATTTATCCAGTACCATGAGCCCTGGTATTCAGGTAGAATCTAAGTCGTTTGCAGAATAAAAATAGGAATTATGAAGAGTTCAGAGAAAAAAGTTATTATAAATAATTTACAGGAACAGATAGATTCATACGACCATTTTTATCTGACTGACATTAGTGGATTAAACGCTGCCGATACCAGTGATTTAAGGAGACTATGTTTTAAACAAGATGTAAAACTGGTTGTTGTTAAGAATACTCTTTTACGTAAAGCTCTTGAGAGTTCTGCAAAGAATGCTGAAGAAATTTACGATGCGCTTAAAGGAAACACATCGGTAATGTTTACCAGTACAGGTAACGTTCCTGCTAAACTGATCAAAGAATTCACGAAAACGCATAAAAAGCCCGTTCTGAAGGCTGCATTTGTGGAAGAGTCAGTTTACATGGGAGAAGGACAGCTCGATGCGCTTGTTGCAGTTAAATCTAAAAACGAGCTTATTGGCGACGTTGTGGCCCTTTTACAATCACCGATCAAAACAGTTGTTGGTCAGCTGCAATCAGGTGGTACTATTATTCATGGTGTTCTTGATACACTGAAAGAAAAAAAATAATTTTTAGAAATAATTTTAAAAAGTAATAAAAATGGCAGATTTAAAACAGCTTGCAGAAGAGTTGGTAAACTTGACTGTTAAAGAGGTTAACGAATTAGCTGGCATCCTTAAAGATGAATATGGTATTGAACCAGCTGCTGCTGCAGTTGCAGTTGCAGGCCCAGCCGCTGGCGGTGGCGAAGAAGCTGCTGCTGAACAGTCTGAATTTGACGTGATTTTGAAAGCAGCAGGTGCTTCTAAACTTGCAGTTGTTAAACTCGTTAAAGAATTAACTGGTCTTGGCTTGAAAGAAGCTAAAGAAGTAGTTGATAGCGCTCCAAAAGCTCTGAAAGAAAAAGTTTCTAAAGAAGAAGCTGAAGCATTGAAAGCTCAGTTGGAAGAAGCCGGAGCAGAAGTAGAATTGAAATAACGCATTGCTACCTATTTTATAGGTAATATGGTTTAGAATCCAGCGCAAGTTGGGTTCTAAACCTTTTTGTGTATTTATATTTTATATCATTAACCTGTATAAATACATGACAGTAAATACAACAAAAGAGAGGATTAATTTTTCCTCATCACAAACCAGGTTTGATTACCCTGACTTCTTAGAAGTACAAGTTAAATCATTTAAAGATTTTTTTCAGTTAAAAACCACACCTGATAACAGGAAGAACGAAGGACTATTCGGCGTATTTGCAGAAAACTTTCCGATTTCTGATACCCGGAACAATTTTGTTCTTGAGTTTCTCGATTATCAGGTTGATCCTCCCCGGTATAGTATCGACGAGTGTATCGAACGTGGTTTAACTTTTAGCGTACCGTTAAAGGCAAAGTTAAAATTGTACTGTACCGATCCGGAACACGAAGATTTCGATACGGTTGTACAGGACGTTTATCTTGGTACTGTTCCGTATATGACCGATCGAGGTACATTTATTATTAACGGAGCAGAGCGAGTTATCGTTTCACAGTTGCACCGCTCACCCGGAGTATTCTTCGGGCAGAGTCTGCATGCCAATGGTACCAAACTTTATTCAGCACGTATTATCCCGTTTAAAGGCTCGTGGATCGAATTTGCCACCGACATCAACAGTGTGATGTTTGCCTATATCGACCGGAAAAAGAAGTTGCCTGTAACAACACTTCTGCGTGCCATCGGTTTCGAAAGCGATAAAGATATTCTTGAAATATTCGATCTTGCCGATGAAGTTAAAGTTTCCAAAACAGGTTTAAAAAAGTTAGTGGGTCGTAAACTGGCTGCCCGTGTATTGAAATCGTGGGTTGAAGATTTCGTTGATGAAGATACAGGTGAAGTGGTATCTATTGAACGTAATGAGGTTATCATCGATCGGGAAACAGAGATCGAAGAAGACCACATTGAAGAAATCCTGGATTCGGGTGTAAAAACCATTCTTCTGCACAAAGAGGATCAGAATCAGCAGGATTTTGCCATTATTTACAATACCCTTCAGAAAGACCCGTGTAACTCGGAAAAAGAAGCCGTTTTGCACATTTATCGCCAGTTGCGAAATGCAGAACCGCCCGATGAAGCGACTGCGCGCGACGTAATTGATAAACTGTTCTTTTCTGACAAACGTTATGACCTGGGCGAAGTTGGTCGTTATCGGATCAACAAAAAATTGGGTCTGGATGTTGACATGGAAAACAGGGTACTCACCAAAGAGGATATTATTGAGATTATCAAGAACCTCATTCAATTGGTGAACTCTAAAACCGATGTTGATGATATCGACCACTTGAGTAACCGTAGGGTACGTACCGTTGGCGAGCAAATGTTTAACCAGTTTGGTGTAGGTTTGGCCCGTATGGCGCGTACCATTCGCGAACGTATGAATGTACGCGATAATGAAGTGTTTACACCGATCGACCTGATCAACTCAAAAACACTTTCTTCGGTTATCAACTCATTCTTTGGGACCAATGCCCTGTCGCAATTCATGGATCAAACCAACCCGCTGGCAGAAATGACACACAAACGTCGTATGTCGGCACTGGGGCCAGGTGGTCTTTCCCGTGAAAGAGCCGGTTTCGAAGTTCGTGACGTTCACTATACTCACTACGGTCGTTTGTGTCCGATTGAAACACCCGAAGGTCCAAACATCGGTTTGATCTCTTCTTTGTGTGTATTCGCAAAAATCAACGACCTGGGATTTATTTCAACTCCGTACCGTAAAGTTGAAAACGGTAAAGTAGATCTTTCTGCCGAAGGCGCTGTTTATTTAACCGCCGAAGAGGAAGAAGGAAAAATCATCGCGCAGGCAAACGCCCCGATCGACGAAGACGGACATTTCATCAATGACCGTGTTAAAGCTCGTTTGGATGGTGACTACCCGGTAGTTGAACGTGAAAATGTGGAGTTGATGGACGTTGGTCCAAACCAGATTGCTTCGGTTGCAGCATCGTTGATTTCTTTCCTGGAACATGACGATGCCAACCGTGCATTGATGGGATCAAACATGATGCGCCAGGCAGTTCCGCTGCTTCGTCCTGAAGCACCTATTGTAGGTACAGGACTGGAAGGAAGAGCCGCTGCAGATTCAAACGTAATGGTGAAAGCCGAGTTTGACGGGGTGGTTGAATTTGTTGATGCTAAACAGATTATTGTTCGTTACGACGTTTCAGAAGACGATCGCTTTGTAAGCTTCGATCCTGAAGTTGTGACCTACAATTTGATGAAATATACCAAAACCAACCAGGGCACCACAGTTGACCTGAAACCAATCGTAGAAAAAGGCCAGCGTATTAAGCAGGGCCAGATTCTGACAGAAGGTTACGCAACTGAAAAAGGTGAACTGGCATTGGGAAGAAACCTGATGGTGGCTTTTATGCCCTGGCAGGGATATAACTACGAGGATGCGATTGTGATTTCGGAAAGAATCGTTCGTGAAGACGTATTCACTTCGGTTCACGTTGATGAATACAGCCTCGAAGTTCGCGATACCAAACGTGGTGTGGAAGAATTTACTTCTGATATTCCGAACGTTAGTGAGGAAGCCACACGCAACCTGGATGAGAACGGATTGATTCGCATTGGAGCAAATGTAAAACCTGGAGATATCCTGATCGGTAAAATTACTCCGAAAGGTGAATCTGATCCATCTCCGGAAGAAAAACTGCTGCGTGCGATTTTTGGTGATAAAGCAGGTGATGTAAAAGACGCTTCGTTAAAAGCTTCTCCATCATTATCGGGCGTTGTTATCGACAAAAAATTGTTCTCACGGGTTACCAAAGACAAAAAAGGTAAAGCTACCAAAACGCTGCTCGATCAGATCGATGAAAAACTGGATCGTGATATTACAGCCTTGAGAGCAAAACTTGAAGACAAGCTCTTTATTTTGGTAAGCGGAAAAACATCGCAGGGAGTTAAAGATTACTACGGGACTGAAATTGTTGCAAAAGGTGTGAAATTCACATTAAAGCAACTTCAGGAAATTGATTATATGGCTGTGAATCCTGCAAAATGGACAACAGACAAAGACAAAAATGATCTGATTTTCCGTGTGATCAACAACTTCATCATGAAATGTAAAGAAGCCGAAGCGGTTTCACGTCGTGAAAGGTACAACGTTACCATTGGTGATGAACTACCGGCAGGTATCATTCAATTGGCGAAGATTTATGTAGCTAAAAAACGTAAACTTCAGATTGGTGATAAAATGGCGGGCCGTCACGGTAACAAAGGTATTGTATCGCGTGTTGTTCGCCGCGAAGATATGCCGTTCCTGAAAGACGGTACTCCGGTTGACATTGTTTTGAACCCGCTGGGTGTACCTTCGAGGATGAACCTTGGACAGATTTACGAAACAGTTCTTGGATGGGCCGGAAAGGAACTGGGATTAAAATTTGCAACTCCAATTTTTGATGGTGCGAGTTTAGAGGAAGTTACGGAATATACTGACAAAGCCGGTGTGCCAAGATTTGGAGAAACACGTTTGATTAACGGTGAAACCGGTGAGCCATTCGACCAGCCTGCAACCGTAGGAGTTATCTATATGTTGAAACTGGGCCACATGGTTGAAGACAAAATGCACGCCCGTTCAATTGGTCCTTACTCATTAATTACACAGCAGCCATTGGGTGGTAAAGCTCAGTTTGGTGGTCAGCGTTTTGGTGAGATGGAGGTTTGGGCGCTCGAAGCATTTGGAGCTTCTCATATCCTTCAGGAGATTCTGACTGTTAAGTCTGACGACGTAATGGGAAGGGCAAAAGCATACGAAACCATCGTAAAAGGTGAACCAATGCCACAGCCCGGAATTCCGGAGTCGTTAAACGTACTGCTTCACGAGTTACGCGGTCTTGGACTTAGCGTTCGTATGGAGTAGGATTTTTTAAGGTTCAGTTTAATTGAATTTAATTTGAATTATGGCATTCAGAAAAGATAATAAAGCAAAAACGAGTTTTTCAAAAGTTTCGATCAGTCTGGCTTCTCCCGAAGAAATTCTGGAGAGATCATACGGCGAAGTTTTGAAACCGGAAACCATTAACTACAGAACCTACAAACCTGAGAGAGACGGTTTATTCTGTGAGCGTATCTTCGGACCTGTAAAAGACTACGAATGTCACTGCGGAAAGTACAAACGCATCCGTTACAAAGGGATTGTTTGCGACCGTTGTGGTGTGGAAGTAACAGAAAAGAAAGTTCGCCGCGAAAGAATGGGCCACATTTCACTGGTTGTTCCTGTAGCTCACATCTGGTATTTCCGCTCGTTGCCCAACAAAATCGGCTACCTGCTTGGTTTGCCAACCAAAAAACTGGATTCAATCATTTACTACGAACGGTATGTGGTGATTAATGCCGGTGTAAAAAGGCAGGATGGCGTAAAGGAACTTGATTTTCTTACCGAGGAAGAGTACCTGGATATCCTGGATACACTTCCAAAAGAAAACCAGTTTCTGGATGATGACGATCCAAACAAGTTTGTTGCGAAAATGGGTGCAGAAGCTCTGTACGATATTTTGGCAAAACTTGAACTGGATGAACTGTCATACGACCTGAGACACAAAGCAAATACAGAAACCTCTCAGCAACGTAAAAACGAAGCGTTGAAGAGATTGCAGGTAGTAGAAGCTTTCCGTGCCAGCAAAAACCTGAACCGCCCCGAATGGATGATCGTTCGCGTGGTTCCGGTAATTCCTCCGGACCTGCGTCCGTTGGTGCCGCTGGATGGTGGTCGTTTTGCAACATCCGACTTAAATGACTTGTATCGTCGGGTAATCATTCGTAACAACCGTTTGAAACGATTGATTGAGATCAAAGCTCCCGAAGTGATTCTGCGTAACGAAAAACGTATGTTGCAGGAAGCTGTTGACTCGCTGTTTGACAACTCAAGAAAAGTAAATGCTGTTAAAACGGAGAATAACCGTGCGCTAAAATCGCTTTCTGACAGTTTGAAAGGGAAACAGGGACGTTTCCGCCAGAACCTTCTGGGTAAACGTGTTGACTATTCGGCACGTTCGGTAATCGTTGTGGGCCCGAAACTGCAGATCCACGAATGTGGACTTCCGAAAGATATGGCAGCAGAACTTTACAAACCGTTCGTAATACGTAAGTTGATCGAAAGAGGTATTGTAAAAACCGTAAAATCGGCAAAAAAGATAGTGGATCGTAAAGATCCGGTAGTTTGGGAAATACTTGAGAATGTATTGAAAGGACACCCGGTTATGCTAAACAGGGCGCCCACACTGCACCGCTTGTCAATTCAGGCTTTCCAGCCGGTTTTGATCGAAGGTAAAGCAATTCAGTTGCACCCTTTGGTATGTACCGGTTTTAACGCCGACTTCGATGGTGACCAGATGGCTGTTCACCTTCCGCTTGGCAATGCGGCCATTCTGGAAGCACAGTTGTTGATGCTTGCATCTCACAACCTGCTTAACCCGGCCAATGGCGCACCAATCCAGGTTCCTTCGCAGGATATGGTATTGGGACTTTACTACATGACCAAACCACGTAAAGGTGGACGCGGAGAAGGCATGACATTCTATTCGGCAGAAGAAGTAATGATTGCCTACAACGAAAAGTCCATTGATTTACATGCCATTATTAAGGTGAAAGTAGAAGACGTGGATGAAAACGGAGAGATTTTCAAACACATTATTGAAACTACCGTTGGCCGTGTTATATTCAATGAATTTGTTCCGCGCGAAGCCGGTTATGTAAACCAGTTGCTGACCAAAAAATCGTTGCGTACCATTATCACCGATGTGTTTACCAAAAGTGGTAATGCAGTTACCGTTAAATTTCTCGACGACATCAAGAACCTTGGATATACAATGGCATACCGTGGTGGTTTGTCGTTTAACCTGGGCGATGTTATCATTCCGGAAGATAAAGAAGGTATCGTAAACAATGGCTACGAAGAAGTAGAAGAGGTGATCAGTAACTATAACATGGGTTTCATTACCAATAATGAACGTTACAACCAGGTTATTGATATTTGGACACATGCCAATGCCAAACTGACTCAGTCGGTAATGAAAACACTGAGTACCGACCGTCAGGGATTCAACTCTATTTACATGATGCTTGACTCGGGGGCTCGTGGTTCGAAAGAACAGATCCGCCAGTTATGCGGAATGAGGGGATTGATGGCAAAACCACAGAAATCAGGTTCTACCGGTTCTCAGATTATTGAAAACCCGATTCTTGCTAACTTTAAAGAAGGACTTTCGGTACTGGAGTACTTTATCTCTACTCACGGTGCACGTAAAGGTTTGGCAGATACGGCACTTAAAACTGCGGATGCGGGTTACCTTACACGTCGTTTGGTAGATGTTGCACAAGATGTAATTATTTCGGAAGACGACTGTGGAACACTTCGTGGTTTGGTTGCGGCTGATGTGAAGAGTAACGAGGAAGTTGTTGCTTCCCTTTTCGAAAGAATCATTGGTAGAACAACCGTTCACGATATTTACCATCCGTTAAACGGAAACTTGATTATTAAATCAGGTGACGAGATTACAGACGATATCGCCAGGGTAATTGAAGATTCTCCGATTGAAACTGTTGAGATTCGTTCAGTATTAACTTGCGAATCGAAAGTAGGAGTTTGTGCCAAATGTTATGGCCGCAACCTTGCTACCGGGCTTAAAGTTCAGAAAGGTGAGGCTGTGGGAGTAATTGCTGCACAGTCGATCGGTGAACCAGGTACACAGCTTACACTTCGTACTTTCCACGTAGGGGGTATTGCCGGTAACATTTCGGCTCAGTCAACAATTGAGTCAAAATACGATGGTTACTGTGAAATCGAAGAACTTCGTTCAGTACAATATAAAACGGAAGAAGGTAAAGAGATGGATATTGTAGTTAGTCGTTTGGCTGAACTCAAAATCATCGATAAAAATACCAACATTCCATTGTCAACACACCCGATTCCATACGGGGCAAAACTGTATGTTAACAACGGCCAGGAAATCCGAAAGGGCGCACTGATTTGTGAGTGGGACCCGTTTAACGGGGTAATTATTACCGAGTTTGAAGGAAAGGTAGAGTTTGACCACTTGATTGACGGGATTACGTTCCGTGAAGAATCGGATGAGCAGACCGGTTACAGTGAAAGGGTGATTATTGAAACAAAAGATAAAACAAAGAACCCGTCATTGAAAATTATGGACGAAGCGGGCAATATGATCCGTTCGTACAACCTTCCGGTAGGCGGCCATATTTCGGTATCTGCCGGCCAGCAGGTAAAAGCCGGTACCATTTTGGTTAAAATACCGCGTGCCGCAGGAAAGGCAGGCGATATCACCGGTGGTCTTCCGCGTGTAACCGAGTTATTCGAGGCACGTAACCCGTCGAACCCGGCTGTTGTTTCAGAGGTGGATGGTGAAGTTTCTCTGGGTAAGATCAAAAGAGGGAACCGCGAGATTATTGTTACTGCGAAAAACGGTGATGTGAAGAAGTATCTTGTACCGTTATCAAAACAGATTTTGGTGCAGGAAAACGACTACATCCGGGCAGGTATCCCCTTGTCTGACGGCGCCACTACGCCTTCTGATATTTTGGCCATTAAAGGGCCGACAGCCGTTCAGGAATATATTCTGAACGAGGTACAGGATGTGTACCGGATGCAGGGGGTGAAAATTAATGACAAGCACTTTGAAGTAATCATCCGCCAGATGATGCGCAAAGTTGAGATAGTTGATCCGGGAGATACACGCTTCCTTGAAAAACAGGTGGTTGATAAAAATGAGTTCTCTTCGGAAAACGACTGGATATACAGTAAAAAAGTAGTGGTTGACCCGGGAGATGCAGAAGGCATGAAATCCGGCCAAATCATTTCAGCCCGTCGGTTGAGGGACGAAAACTCCCAGTTGAGGAGAAAAGATAAAAAACTGGTGGAAGCAAGGGAAGCCATTCCGGCAACATCAAGCCAAATACTGCAAGGTATTACCAAGGCTGCATTGCAAACACGTAGTTGGCTATCTGCTGCATCGTTCCAGGAAACCACCAAAGTACTGAACGAAGCCGCAATCAACGGAAAAGTGGACTACCTGGACGGACTGAAGGAGAACGTAATCTGCGGTCACCTGATTCCGGCAGGAACCGGTCTGAAAGAATACAAAAACTTGGTAGTGGGGTCGAAAGACGAGTACGACAGGTTGGTTGATATGAGACATTCATCTAATAGCTAATGCGATATGGAAGATAACAAGCAAAAGTCACAACAAATCAATATCGAGTTGAGTGAGGAAGTAGCTCAGGGGACGTATTCGAACCTGGCAGTTATCACACACTCCAGTTCTGAGTTTGTGGTGGATTTTGTCCGGATTATGCCCGGTATTCCAAAGGCGAATGTTAAATCGAGAGTGATTCTTACACCGGAACACGCAAAACGTTTATTGCTGGCACTTCAGGATAATATTTCGAAATATGAAGCCATGCACGGGCCAATAAAAAACGTTAAACCGGGTTCGGATCCAATGATGCCACCCATGAATTTTGGTGGGCCTACTGCACAAGCATAGTAAAAAGCTTACAATAATAAAAAGAGGAATCAGCAATGGTTCCTCTTTTATTTTGTCTAGTGTCAAGTCAAACGTGTTTTATCACGACGTCATGCTGAATTCATTTTCATCATCCTTGCTCAAAATGCTGATTCCGAAATAAATTCGGAATGACGGTACGTCAATTTAAAGTTGACACGACACTCGGATTTTACATTGAACACAACCGGGTTAGCTCCACATGTTCCCCGAATATTAAATATTGATAATCGAACTTTTATTTTCAGAATAAAATTGTGCACAATATAATAGTAGGCTATCTTTGCATCCGCTTATGGATGACAAGTTACAATTACAGTCGCAAGTGTGTTTCCCGATCTATTCATTATCACGGGAAATTATCAACCGGTACCGGCCATTTCTTGATGAGTTGGAGATCACTTATCCGCAATACCTGGTTTTAATGGTGTTGTGGGAAAGCGGAATTCAAACTG
Source organism: Draconibacterium sp. (assembly GCA_047975435.1). Classification (GTDB taxonomy): domain Bacteria; phylum Bacteroidota; class Bacteroidia; order Bacteroidales; family Prolixibacteraceae; genus Draconibacterium. Next base: position 38,307 of record JBKEDN010000239.1, read on the forward strand.
TAAACCAGATTGGGGAGAAACTAAATCTCGACAGTGGAACACTTACTCCCCTGCTAAAACGAATGGAGGCGAAAGGATTGGTTCACCGAACAAGAAAACGTTCTGACGAAAGAGTTGTGGAAATTACACTTAGTGATGAAGGAAAGAAATTAAAAGAAAGAGCAAAGTTTGTCCCCGAAAAGTTGATGGCTTCAATTGACTTAACGGCCGAAGAATTGGACGAGTTAAGACGGGTAGTAACAAAAATTTTGGAAAAGACCAGGTAGTCTTTCTCCGACTCTTTGTTTTACAGTAATTTCTTTCAAAATACCATCTGATTGAACTTCAGGCTAATCTCCCGATCAGTATTAACAAAGTTTAGAAATAATTAAGAGGAAACAGAAAATGTTATTGGAAAATTTGAAATGGCGATATGCCACCAAAAAGTATGACCCCAGCAAAAAAGTAACACAGGAAGATTTAGATAGAATTGTGGAGGCGGCTCGTTTAGCGCCAACTTCATCGGGATTACAGCAGTTTCGGGTAATTGTTGTTTCCAACCAGGAATTGAAAGATAAAATGGTACCAATAGCCTGGGGACAGCAAATTGTTGCTGAATGCTCACATATATTGGTTTTTGCTGCCTGGGACAGATATACTGAAGAAAGAATTGATCAGATCTATGATTATACAACAGATCAGCGTGGGTTGCCACGCGGACGTTTTAACTCTTACACCACCAAACTGAAGGAGCTGTACCTGCCACAAAGCGCCGAGGAAAACTTTATTCATACTGCCCGGCAGGCGTATATCGGATTTAGTTTGGCCATGACCCAGGCTGCCGAGTTAAAAATAGACAGTACCCCAATGGAAGGATTCAGCAGCGATGAACTGGATGAATTGCTGGGTTTAAAGGAAAAAGGATTGAAAAGTGTTACCATGCTACCGATCGGATACCGCGCTACAGAAGGAGACTGGCTGGAAGGGATGAAAAAGGTAAGAAATCCGAAAGATGAATTTGTTTTGGAATTTGTGTAATCAAGTATAAAACGAATAAGAAGGCTTTCACAATAGTGAAGGCCTTTTTTATTGAAATCTAAATATCTTTACGATTGATTACTTATGCAGAATATTTTTATATCAATTAAAGAAGGATGTTTGCAGTCCCGATTTATTTCATTTTATTACACCACCACTTATTTTTTGGAATTTGTGAACATAGAAGCCAATGATGAGTTAAATTCCATGTGAATATTTATAACTAGCCTGTAGTTTTACAATACACTGTGAACGTAAACGACCGATATATTGTCTCTCAATTAAAGGCAAAAAACAAAGAAACGTTTAAATTTTTGTTTGAAGCTTATTTCCCGGAACTGGTTCGTTTTGCAGAAAAGTTGCTTTTTGATGTAATGGGAAGCGAAGATGTGGTGAAAGATCTGTTTTTATATTTATGGGAAAACGCTTCTAACCTGGATGTCAAAATCTCGCTAAAGTCATACCTATATCAGTCAGTGAAAAATCGTTGCCTGAACCGACTGAAAAAAGTAGATATAAAAGCTGCATACGATGTTGCCGAAATAGAAGGTATATTATATGATATCAACATTGAAGATGAAGATGTGGTTTCACTTGAAGATGAGATTTCAAAAGCCATCAAAAAGTTGCCCGCAAAAATGGCTATGATTGTGGAGATGAAATATCTAAACGGAAGAAAAAGGTCTGAAATTGCCGAAGAGCTAAATATCTCAGAATTAACCGTAAAAAATCAGCTCGCCAAAGGGCGGCAATATTTGAGAAAAGAATTGAAACACCTTTTTTGACATTGTTTTTCCACCTCTTTAGCGCTTGATGACGATATTCATCAGCTTTATTTTTCCTTCCCAAAACCGGAATTTGAAGTAGTACATTTGTATAAAATTATTATTTATTTATTCTTTTTTGAAAAAAAATAAAAAGTGGATAGTCCTTTTTGTGCTTTCTGTTGTCTAATAGACAAATGAAGGCTAGGACACGAATATCATTAGAACTAATTAGAAGAAGGGTGACTGAACAGATTACTCCTGAAGAAGAGGTAATATTTCAGTTGTGGTTTACTCAAAGTGGCGAGCATGTTCAGTTTTATCAACAAGCGGAACATTTTTTTATTCATGGTTCTCAATACATTGACACTAATTTACGAACAGAAAAGGCATGGAAAGATCTGGACAAACGTTTACATCGTTTGGATAATACTTATCGGACTCGTAACCGTGTGTATAAGATTGTGGCTTCAATGGCAGCAAGTTTGTTGATTGTTTTCTTTATTCACTCGCTTTTATTTAACAATTCAGATAAAGTGGCCGAATCGGTATTAATGCCGGGAAAAGAAAAGGCGACACTTATTTTGAACGATGGAAAGGAAGTTGTATTGGATAAAAATCAGGAAATTGAAATTAGTAACAAGCAACGTGCATCCGTTGAGGATAATACATTGAAGTATAAATCATCAAAAGTTAAGAAGATTGCTTTTAACACTTTGAAAGTAAATAGGGGAGAAACTTTTAAAGTAAAACTCTCTGACGGGACCACCGTTTACCTGAACTCTCAAACTGTGTTGCGTTATCCGGTGCAATTTAACGAGGAAAAACGAATTGTTGAATTAGTGGAAGGAGAAGCTTTTTTTGCAGTTGCCAGGGATACAACAAAAGTTTTTCAATTGATTTCGAATAACCAAACAATTGAAGTTTTAGGCACATCATTCAATATCTCTGCATATAGCGACGAGGATTTCGTTAGAACTACTCTTGTTGAAGGAAAAGTGAAAATCCATGAATCTTTTAACACACACGAACCACAATTCTTATTGCCAAACGAGCAGTTTATTTTAGACAAGAAAACCGGCTCCTTCATTAAAAAAGAAGTAAATCCGGTAATATACACTTCATGGAAAGACGGCATTTATTATTTCGACGATGCTACACTTGAAGAAATAATGAAAACCCTATCACGCTGGTACAATTATAATGTGATGTTTAGTGATTCTTTAAAGGCACAGACTCGTTTTGGCGGGAAATTAAAACGTATGGAGAGTATTGATAAGCTGTTAAGTATGATAGAAAATACCAATAATATTCATTTTGAAATTACAGATAACACAATAAAAGTATATTAACATAACTAACGATTATTGCCTATGGGATAAAAAAAACGATATAAAAAATGGCGAAGGCTGTGCCCGCAACCCTCGCCGAAAATTTTAAAAATAATTCTAATTTAAATTTAAAACCTAAAAACAAAACTATGAAAAAAACGAGAGTTTTTATTCAAAAGCTACGTTCTTTTACTCTGTCTAAATTTATTAAAGTCTTTATCTTATTGTTGTTACTAACGGGTATATGCCAAGTGCATGCAAACAATAGTTATGCGCAGGCAAAGCATATTAGTATTGATTTTAAAAACATAACAGTTATTGATTTATTAAATGAGTTAAAATTCAGAAGTGACTTTCAATTCTTCTATAAATCTGATTTGTTTAACGGAACTGCCCGTTTGGATGCTAAGCTGGAAAACGCAACATTAATGGAGATTCTTGATGCAACCATTGTGCCCATGGGTTTTACCTATAGTATCGATGACAAAATGGTTGCAATAAGAAAAGAGGATATTAAATCAGAATCCAAATTACCAACGAAAAAGCAACAACCAGGAGGTATAACCATTTCAGGGCAGGTTATCGACGATTTTGACAACTCCCCCATCCCCGGGGTGAACGTGCTTATAGTTGGAAAAAACAAGGGGACGGTAACCGATGTAAACGGGATATACAGTCTTTTGGTTGAGATGGGTGATTCAATCATGTTTTCTTTTGTCGGTTATACTGCGCAAACCATAAGGGTTGGTAATGAAAGGGTTGTTAATGTGCGGCTGTCAACAGCCTCGCAGCAGTTGGGAGAGGCGGTTGTTGTTGCTTTTGGAAAACAAAAGAAAGAAAGTGTTATATCTTCAATATCAACAATTAATACCAAAGACTTAAAGGTTCCCTCAAGTAACCTTACAACAGCATTGGCCGGACGTATGGCAGGGGTTATTTCTTATCAGCGAAGTGGCGAGCCCGGGCAGGATAACGCAGAGTTTTTTGTTCGTGGCATCACATCTTTTGGAGCCGATGCAAAAAAGGACCCTCTTATTTTGATTGATAATGTTGAAATGAGCTCGGCAGACTTATCCCGCTTAAATCCCGATGACATTCAAAGTTTTTCGATATTAAAAGATGCAACTGCCGCAGCATTATACGGAGCACGTGGTGCCAATGGGGTAATCCTTGTAATGACCAAAGAAGGACGGGAAGGTAAAGCCAGGTTCTCTGTCCGTTTTGAAAATTCGCTGTCAATGCCGACCCAAACTATTGATATGGCCGACCCAATAAGTTATATGAATCTGTATAATGAAGCCATTGATACCAGGGGAATTCAAAATTTGTCACGTTTTACCTATTTGGAAATTGAAAGACGGAAAGATCCGAACAAAAACGATTTGGTTTACCCTACTGTGGATTGGAACGATATGCTAACCAAAAGTTTCACAAACAACCAACGTCTGAATATGAATCTTAGTGGCGGAGGTAAAGTTGCACGCTATTATGTTGCCGGTTCGTTAACCCAGGATAATGGGGTTTTGAAAGTTGATAACCGGAATAATTTTAATACAAACATTGATCTTAAGAAATTCCTTTTACGTTCGAATATAAATATCAATGTAACAAAAACAACCAAACTTACTGTAAGGATGCACGGTACGTTTGATGATTATAGGGGGCCAATCGACGGAGGTTCTGCCATATATACACAAACACTTAAAACAAGCCCTGTTTTATTTCCGGCTACTTTCGAAAAAGACGAGGCTCATAAATATGCTGACCATACTTTTTTCGGAAATAAATATGAAGATGGCACCATTTACCAAAATCCATATGCCAATATGGTGAGGGGATATAAAGAATATGATCGGACCATGTTTATGTCTCAACTCGAACTGGAACAAGACTTGGGATTTATTACAAAGGGCCTTAATTTTAGGATGCTGGGAAGTACAAGCCGGTATTCCTATTATGAAACTCAAAGACAATACGATCCATTTTATTATGAAGTTGCAACGTACAATCGCTTTACCGATGTTTACTCATTATTTGCAATCAATGATAGCCAGGCAGACAATGGAGTATCAAAAGGGAACGAAAATCTTAGATATGTGGACGATGGAGGAAGTAAAAACATAAATAGCACTTATTATCTTGAATCTACATTGAATTATCATCGGACGTTTGCAGAAAAACATGCAGTAGGGGCAACAATTGTATCAACAGTAAGGGAATACTCAACTGCTAATCCAAGTGGAACGAGTTCAGAGGATCGTTTACAAGCCTCACTTCCAAACAGGAACCTTGGTGTATCTGGTCGCTTGGAATATGCGTATGATTCAAGGTACTTTGCTGAGTTCAACTTCGGATATAATGGTTCTGAGCGCTTCGATGCTAAAAACCGGTTTGGTTTCTTTCCTGCCATTGGGGCAGGTTGGTTGATTTCCAACGAAAACTTCTGGAATAGCATGAAACAAACGGTCAGTACCTTAAAGCTTAAAGCGACATACGGGCTTGTTGGTAACGATCAGATCGGCAATCAAAACGACCGGTTTTTCTTCCTGTCATCAGTAAGTGTAGCTGATGGCGCCAACGGGTCAATGACTTTTGGACGTAATCGGGGTGAGTCATTGCCCTTAACCTCAGTATCGAGATATGCAAATCCGAATATTACCTGGGAGATTGCCTATAAACAGAATTATGGAATTGAATTGGGATTGTTTGATAAGGTAATGATTCAGGCAGATTATTTCAGAGAAAAAAGAACAAATATCCTTCAGGCTCGTGCAAATATTCCGGAATCGATGGGATTAGAAGCCATTCCCCAGGCAAACGTAGGGCAAGCAGAGGCTTCTGGTATCGATGGGTCTGTTGATTATCAGCAGTCATTCACTAACGGAATGTGGATAACAGCCCGCGGTAATTTCACTTTTGCTAGAAGTAAAATTACGGTAATGGAGGAGCCGAATTATATTGAAAGTGGAGCGCCTTGGCTTTCCCGGGTTGGATATTCAGGTGGGCAACAATGGGGATATGTGGCAGAACGTTTATTTGTAAACGATGTTGAAGTTGCCAATTCAGCCCCTCAAAATGTAAGTACCGGTAACGTTGTAATGGGTGGAGATATTAAATATAAGGATATCAACAAAGATGGTGTTGTCGATGGTTACGATATGGTACCCATTGGCTTTCCAACTACTCCTGAGATTATTTATGGTTTTGGTGCGTCAATGGGATGGAAAGGTGTCGATTTCTCCTTTTTCTTTCAGGGATCTGCACGTTCTTCGTTTTGGGTAAACTATGCAACTATGAACCCATTTGTAAAATCAGGAGGTTGGATTACTGGTCTGACTCAATATGTGGCTGACAATCATTGGTCGGAAGAAAATCCGGATGTGTATGCCGAGTGGCCCAGACTATCTCCAAATGTAATTGGCAACAACAATGTGCGTAATACTTATTTTATGCAAGATGGAAGTTTCCTTCGATTAAAATCAATGGAACTTGGATATAGTCTTCCCGAACATATTTCACAGCGGGCAAACATGTCGGATGTGAGATTATATCTAAGTGGAAGTAACCTTTTATGTTTCTCAAAATTTAAACTTTGGGATGTTGAGATGGGAGGTAGCGGATTAGGTTATCCTATTCAGCGCGTGTTTAATATTGGGGTACAGGTTTCATTTTAAACAGTGAGATTGTGTATTTTATTTTAATGAATGAAAATCAAATAAAATGAGAAAGATTATATATTTTATATTTTTTGTGTTTGCTTTCTATTCGTGCAGTGATTATCTGGATGTAATCCCGGATAACCTGACTACCATTGAAGATGCGTTTAAAGATGAGTACAACACAAAGGCATATCTATATACCTGTTATGCCTATATTCCCAATATCGAAAACCTGAACCAAGGCTTTTCTCTTTTTGGAGATGAAATGTGGGCTTATTATGATGAGTCTGGTGGCAGAGACGGATTTAATCTTAACCGTTTTGGACAGGATGCAGCCAACCCGAGGTGTAGTTACTGGACTGGATCCAGGAACGGCAGAGATTATTGGCAGGCCATTAATCTGTGTAATAATTTCATTGAAAATGTAGGCAATAATCCATCACCCGACTTAACAGAGGATAAGCAGAAAAGATGGTTGGCTGAGGCAAAATTTTTAAAAGCATTCTACCATTTTTACCTTTTAAGAATGTATGGTCCTATTCCTATAAAAGACGTTAACCTCTCTGTAGCTGCTTCATCTGAAGATGTGAGGGTAAAACGCGAACCGATTGATGATGTAGTTGAATATATCATAAGCACTATTGATGAGGCTATTCCTTACCTACCTGAAAAAATAGTAGATGAAGTTGAAGAATTGGGTAGGATATCGCAAACGATCGCTTATTCGTTTAAGGCAGTAGTTCGGGTATGGGCGGCAAGTCCACTTGTGAATGGCAATGATGGAGCTGCATTCATGAGCTATGCTCCTAATGGAGATCTTTTGTTTCCCCAGGAGTACATGGCCTGGAAATGGGATTCGGCAGCTGTTGCCTGTAAAAAAGCTATCGATTTTGCAGAAATGAATGGACATAGATTATACATGCCTGAGGATTGGAATTATGGTAGAGCAAATGTAAATGATATTATGAAGCAAAGAATGGCCATTCGAAATGCAGTTACAGAAAAACGTAGCCCGGAATTAATTTGGGGGAATACAAACTTCAATAATACCGGAGTGCAGCGAAATGGTTTTCACCCTAACTTTTTTGCTGTTGGAGATCCCAGGCACGGCACCCAACCAGAAACAGGAGTTACTTTACATATTGTCGAAAAGTTCCTTACATCAAATGGTGTGCCTATGGATGAAGACAATGAATGGATAAATAACGGCTGGACAGGGGATGGTAAGTACATCCTGAAAGAAGCAACAATTGATGACAAGTACTACGTGAAACCTGGAAGGAAGACAGTACAAATGCACTATAATCGCGAACCTCGTTTTTACGCATCTCTTTCTTTTGACGAAGGAGCGTGGTTTGGCTCCGGCTGGGAAGATGTTGAGAATTTGTATTATACAGATTATAAACAGGGTGGCAACTGCAGAAAAAATGGGCAGGCTAAATACTCTGCAACAGGTTACGACCCTAAAAAGTTAATATATTACGATTGCAGTGTAAATGGTACATCGGTCAATATTACAGAATATTATCCTTTCCCTTATATTCGTTTGTCTGACTTGTATTTGCTATACGCTGAAGCATTGAACGAAAGAGATCAAGGCGTACAGGCAGGTGGCGATGCTATTAATTACTTGAACAAAGTACGGGAACGTGCTGGTTTCCCTGATGGTATTATTGCCGATTGGACCAATAATACTGACCGTGGAGCTTCGTATGTTACAAGTTACGAGGGTTTTCAGCGTATAATACGTTTGGAAAGAACAGTAGAATTGGCATTTGAAGGACAACGCTTTTGGGATTTAAGGAGATGGAAAAGTCCTGCACTTCTTGAATTAAACAGGGATGTTCAGGGCTGGAATATGTACACAGAAACCGACAACCCCGATGATTTTTATGTAAAGCAAAGATTAAAAACAATAGAATTCAGGCAATCAGGATATTTTTTCCCATTGTCTAATAATGTTCGTTTAAAGAACCCTAATATTAAAAACTCACCCGGGTGGTAGTTTTCTCATTGGTGTGTAAATAGTAATTAAAAAATAGACTTATGAAAAAGATAAAAATTCAAAATAGATTAAAAAATAATGTTACAGGTATCTTATCTGTAGTATTGTTTTTTTCTCTGTCGCTTTTCTTTTCATGCGATGACGAAGAATCAGCGGTGGATGGCATTCCTCCCTCGACACCTGTCAATATTATGGTAAAAGAAGCTATACCCGGAGGTGCAATTATTTCTTATGACATTCCAATCGATAAGGATCTCCTTTATGTTCAGGCCAGATACGAGGTAAATGGTATCGAACGAACCTCAAAAGCTACTCCGTATGAAAATACATTAACAGTAGATGGTTTCGGAGAGATCAAAGAATACAGCATTTGGATTAGTGCCGTAGATAAATCGGGAAACAGGTCTGCAGAAGAAAAAGTTATGATCACCCCACTTATTCCTCCTGCTGATATGGCTTTTGCCACCTTGCGGGCCGACGAAGCATTTGGGGGTATTGTTGTACGTTTCGACAATGAAGCTAAAAAGGAGTTAATTATCGAAACGATGGTAAAAGATTCTGTTGGAATGTGGCAGACCCTGGATAACCGCGCAAGTAAAAAAGAGAAAGAAGAATTCCTGATAAAGGATGGGATTGTCTTTAGTGATTCACCACAAGAATTTCTAATCTTTTTGAGAGACAGATGGGGGAACGTGTCTGACAGCTTATTGGCAGAATTAAAACCAATGTATGAGGAAGAGATCGATTTTCATCATGTTGAAACCTCAAGTTATGCGGATGATGATGACTGGTGGCCAAATGCGAACAACCAATATGTTGCTAAAAATTTAACGGATGGTATTTTCAATTATAGTAATAATTACATTTATCATGCAGGGCCAAATACTACCTGGCCGGTGAGTTTAACAATTGACCTGGGTACCGAAATAAAGATAAGTAGTTATAAACTATATCCTCGTTGGACTTTTGAGTATAAAAACCACTGTTTGAAGTCGTGGCAGATTTGGGCCAGGCTCGATGCCCCTCCTGTTACTACTGAGGATGATCCCGATTTTGCTCCGGCCAGAAATGGTAATTGGAAAATTGGTGATGTGTATGCAAATATTGAAGGAGACTCCGGCTGGATGCTCATCTCACAAACTTCAACTGCACGGCCTTCAGGTCCTGACGGGCCAATAACTTCGGATGATATCGCATATGCAAGGGCCGGAGAAGACCACAGTATCCCACTTGATATTGCCAAGTCATATGAATTCCGATATGTGAAATTCTGTATCCAAACGTCTTATTCAAATTCTTATGCTTCATGTGCCGAGGTTACTTTCTTTGGTGAGTACCAGGGAGAAAAACCAGAAATTTAGTTTTCATGTTTGAACAACGAGCATTTATAAAATGGGGTAGATTCTTGGAAAAAGCTATTTTAAATTTATTGGTTTTACCATGTGCTTCATTTGATTGATACCAATAACCACAAATAATTTTATTTTATGAGAAATATATTAATAATCATAGTTGCTCTTCTGGTCATTGCCGGATGTGAGGACCAGGACTACCTTCACCAAAAATACCTGGACGAAGGAGAAATCACATATATTGGAAAATCCGGATTTGTTCAGCTTCGACCCGGAAGATACAGGCTTGAAGCTGTATGGCAGCTTAGTAACGATCCAAAGGCACTATATACGGTAATTGAAATAGAAGATGATAGTATTACGCTCTTCAATAGCGATTATTCTACTGTAGATAGTTTTCTGGTAACCGATGAAGACGGGAATGATGTTAGGCAGGAGTTCGCTATCGGTCGGTATATAATTGAAAATTTAGATGAAAAAGACTATACGCTTAAATTTTACCAGAAAGATAATGAAGGGAATACTTCGCTAAAAACAGAAAACTTTACCACAGTTTATGGTACTAAATACGAGGAGGCATTGATCAATCAATCAATTTCATCAATTACCTATATTGATAATGATATAGTTGATGAGGTCGATAGCGTCAAAGTTATTTTTAATAACTCGAAGAGTGCTGTTGGCTTTATCATTACTTATCAGTCAGTAGTTACCGGGCAAAACAAAACAATTATTCTACCGAAAGGAAGCAGTGAGGTTGTTTTAGCTGGTACAAAAAGGGGAGGCGAGTTTCAATATTCAACCAGGTATTTGCCCACTAACGGAATCGATACTGTTCAGTCCGGTTTTAAATCTGTGGTGTTACCGTATCCGGCTATACCAGATAACAGTTGATCCGTATTTAGTTTCCGGAGTTATATTTGACCGGAGACATAGAAAATTAGCCATTGCAAAGTATAGCCTAAGGGGTTGTCTTCAAAAGTAAATACACCTAAAGTACGCTAAAACACTGGCTTGTTGCCAGTGTATGGCGTACTTTACTCTTTTCTGTTCTTTACGAGGCCTTGGTTTTATAACTTTCTAAACACCTCATTTTTATCGAAACAACCAATATCCAATTTTTTAACATAAAATTCTTCATTCATAAGATTGCCGATTTGCTTCGTCAGGTAAAAAAAAATTGTTAGTTTGGTAATGTTTTCTTTAAATGAAGTAGCACATTGGAATTTGTAATGAGGGCGGTGATTTTCCTCGTCTAAAAAGAGTAAAATGAAGTATATAATCCTTTTATCCGTTTTTTTTATCGGAATTTCTGTATATGCACAGCAACCGTACAAATATGTAATAATTCCTACACATTTCAGCGAATTTGGGAACGACCTAAACCCTTACGGCCTTAGCTCGGCCATTCAGACCGAGCTTGATAAACATTCGATCGAAGGAGTTTTTGCAACTGATAATATGCCCCCCGATTATTGTGAGGCATTAACGGTAAACCTGGTCAAAACGTCCGGTTTGTTAAAAAATAAGCTAAAAGTAGAATTAAAGGATTGTATGAATAAATTAGTCTGGTCGAACGAGGGGACAGGGCGTTCAAAAGACTTTCGCGCAGGGTTTGGGGAAGCCTTAACCGATGCGCTGAAAGACCTGGACCGGCTGCCTGCCAATACAACGATGGCAACGCTGGCGCATACAACAACTACAACACCCAAAATAGTAGCGGTAGCCGGTGAGCCTGTTTCGGTAAAAACACAGGCCGAAAACGCAGCACCAACCTCGCAAATAACCGGAGCAGTAGTATCTGTGGATAAACAAACAACCGCTCTGCCTGACGGAGCAGAAGCCGATGGGTATAAGCCTGTAAACCCCTATTACAACGGTACTTACCTGATAGATGTGGTAGAAGCAGGTGAAAACAAAAAAGAACTGCTGATTTTGAACGGGGACGCGCTGGGCTATAAAAACCGGCAGAAGATTGCAACGCTGAGCCCTTCCGGTTTGGACGATGTATTTTCAATAAGCTGGACAAAACCCGGAGGGACAAGTGTCAGCGGAGTTGCCCGGTTAAACGATGCCAAACTGGAAATATCGTTGAACGAAAACGGGAATAAAGAAGTAATTATGCTTCAAAAATTGTAGTACTTTGTAAAAAAAGGGGCCAATGCAACCCTTCCGCAGCTAACCTGAAAACCATTCTTCTGAAACAGTAAATTAAAATGGTTATAAATAAGGTAAAATAAAAATACCGGCAATTTTGGGAATTGTTCAGTAAATTTCTATTAGTTGTTGTTATACAGTTGTTTACGTGGGCCTGAGATGAAATATCCCTGTTAATTCGGTTTGCCCTGTTTATACTCATTTCAAATTGACTTTTGCACTGCTTTATCATCTTGATTTCTTTGGGCTGAATTTTTATATTTGCTTCTCTTCAAACGTTGTATGAAAAAGTTTGAAGTGGTTTATCCCCGCAATGATAGGGAGGAATAATAATCAAACCTGACTTAGGCTGAATAAGTGGGCATAAACAAATCAGGGTGCCCATCTTTTCAAAAGCGCTCAAATTTATCCGGCATCTCTCCGGTTTGATACAAAATTCAGAAACAATAAAATTTTTATAGATGAAAGTTTACAACATAATCGTTTTGGCCAAACAGGTCCCTGACACAAGGAACGTGGGCAAAGACGCCATGAAAGCCGACGGGACGATTAACCGGGCGGTTTTGCCGGCAATATTTAACCCGGAGGACCTCAACGCGCTGGAACAGGCGCTCCGTATCAAAGATAAATTTCCCGGAAGTACTGTGAAGATTTTAACCATGGGACCGGGAAGGGCAGCAGATATTATCCGTGAAGGCCTTTTCCGCGGGGCAGATGGCGGAATTCTGCTAACCGACCGCGCTTTTGCCGGATCGGATACGCTGGCAACTTCTTACGCGTTAGGGCAGGCCATGAAAAAAATGGGCAATATCGACATTATCATCGCCGGACGACAGGCAATTGATGGAGACACTGCTCAGGTTGGCCCGCAGGTAGCCGAAAAACTGGGCCTTGTACAGATAACTTATGTAGAAGAGGTGCTCGAACTGAAAGATCAAAAAATTACCGTTAAACGCCGGCTGGAAAACGGTGTGGAAACCGTTCGCTGCCCCTTGCCGCTGGTAATGACAATTAACGGGACGGCCCCCGACTGCAGGGCACGAAATGCCAAACGGCTGATGCGTTACAAGCACGCCAAAACCATTACCGAGTTGCAGAAAGAAAACGAGGATTATACACACATGTACAACGACCGTCCGGAACTCAACATCCCGGAATGGACGGTGAACGATATCGAAACCGACCCCGCACAGTTGGGGCTTACAGGTTCTCCTACCAAAGTGAAGACCATTGAAAACGTGGTGTTACATGCTAAAGATTCGAAAGAAATTTCGGCGCTGGATGAAGAGATTGAAGCAATGATGGTTGAACTGATCGAAAGTCATACCATTGGATAACGGACCCCTTAAAATCAGAAAAATATGAATAACGTATTTGTATATTGCGAAATAGAAGACGGCCATGTGGCCGACGTTAGCCAGGAACTACTGACCAAAGGAAGGTCGTTAGCCGATGAACTGAATTGTAAACTGGAGGCAATAGCCATTGGGCATCAGTTGGCTGAGGTTGGGAAGCAGATTATCCCTTACGGAGTAGATACACTTTATATTGCCGACGACAAGCGGTTGAGCCCGTTTCAGACCCTGCCCCATACCTCCATTGTGGTAAAGTTGTTTAAGGAAGAAAAACCACAGATAGCGCTGATGGGGGCTTCTTCGGTGGGCCGCGACCTGGGGCCCCGTGTTTCATCGGCACTTCATAGCGGTTTAACTGCCGACTGCACCAGCCTGGTAATTGGCGATCACTTTGATAAAAAACAAAACAGGAATTACGAAAATCTTTTGTACCAAATCCGTCCGGCTTTTGGCGGAAACATTATTGCCACCATTATCAACCCCGATTGTCGCCCACAAATGGCAACCGTTCGCGAAGGGGTAATGAAAAAGGAAATGCGTGATCCGAAGTACAAGGGGAAGGAAGTAAAACTTGATGTGGCTAAATATGTAAACGATACCGACTTTGTAATTGAGATCATTGATCGCCAGGTGGAAAAAAGCAAGCTGAATATTAAAGGCGCCCCGATTGTGGTTGCCGGCGGTTACGGAATGGGATCAAAAGAAAATTTCAACCTCTTGTACGAACTGGCCGATGTGTTGGGAGGCGAAGTGGGCGCTTCACGTGCTGCGGTTGACGCGGGTTATACAGCCCACGAACGGCAGATTGGGCAAACCGGTGTTACCGTTCGTCCGAAACTGTACATTGCCTGCGGAATTTCGGGCCAGATACAGCACCGCGCCGGTATGGAAGAATCGGCCCAGATTATTGCCATCAATACCGATCCGGAAGCTCCGATCAACGCCATTGCCGATTATGTAATTAACGGAGATGTGGCCGAGGTAATCCCTAAAATGATCAGGTATTACAAAAAGAACACCAAGTAATTCACCCTTTAAAATTCCGGAAAAATGGCTAATTATTATATTGACAACAGCGAATTAAAATTTCATTTGAACCACCCTTTGATGGAAAAGATCGTTCGCTTAAAAGAACGGGAATATTCCTTCAAAAAAGAGTTTGATTTTGCCCCGATGGATTACGAGGATGCCATCGACAATTACGACCGGGTGCTGGAAGTAGTAGGCGAAATCTGTGGAAACATTGTGGCTGAAAATGCAGAAAGTATCGACGCCGAAGGTCCTCAGGTAGTGGACGGGCATGTAATTTATGCCCGTGGAACCCAGGAAAACATCGATGCCCTGAACCGGGCCGGTTTAATGGGGATGTCGTTGCCTTATAAATACGACGGGCTGAACTTTCCGATCGTTCCCTACATTATGGCTGCTGACATTGTTTCGCGTGCCGATGCCGGCTTTGTAAACATTTGGGGCTTACAGGATTGTGCCGAAACCATCAACGAGTTTGCGTCCGAAGAGCAAAAAGAAAAATACCTGCCGCGCGTAGCCGGTGGCGATACCATGGCCATGGACCTTACCGAACCTGATGCCGGCTCCGATCTTCAGGCCGTTCAGTTAAAAGCCAGTTGGGACGAGGCGAAACAAACCTGGTTACTAAATGGTGTAAAACGTTTTATCACTAATGGCGACGGCGATATTTCGCTGGTATTGGCCCGTTCCGAGCCGGGGACAAAAGACGGCCGCGGCCTTTCTATGTTCATTTACGACAAACAGAACGGTGGGGTAACCGTTCGTCGCATCGAGCACAAAATGGGGATTATCGGGTCGCCTACCTGCGAACTGGTTTTCAAAAATGCCCCGGGAGAATTGGTTGGGTCACGGAAAATGGGCCTGATCAAATATGTAATGGCCCTGATGAACGGTGCACGGCTCGGAATTGCAGCCCAGTCGGTGGGGGTTAGTGAAGCTGCTTACCGCGAAGCATTGGCTTATGCCAGGGAAAGGATGCAGTTTGGAAAGGCAATTATCCGTTTCCCTGCTGTTTACGAAATGCTTTCGCTGATGAAAGCAAAACTGGATGCTTCGCGTACGTTGTTGTACGAAACAGCCCGTTTTGTTGACATGTATAAAACCTACATGCACATTGCCGAAGAACGTAAACTGGAGAAAGAAGAGCGTGATGAAATGAAAAAGTACCAGCGTTTGGCCGATATTTTTACCCCGCTGGTAAAGGGTATGTCGAGTGAATACAGCAACCAACTGGCTTACGATGCGGTTCAGATTCACGGTGGGTCGGGCTTTATGAAAGACTATCCTGTGGAACGTATTTATCGCGATGCCCGTATTACTTCTATTTACGAAGGAACTACCCAATTGCAGGTGGTAGCTGCCATACGTGGCGTAACTACCGGCGCTTACCTGGCGCAAATACGCGAATACGAAGCCGAGCGGGTATCGCCGAAACTGGAGTACCTGAAACGTTCACTTATTATTCTGACCGACGATTACGAGCGCGCAGTGAAAAAAGTAACTTCGGCTGACGACAACGAGTTTATTGATTTCCATGCCCGTCGTTTAGTGGAAATGGCCGGTCATATAATTATGAGCTACCTGTTGGTGCTAGACAGCAACCGCGATGAAAGCTTCGTGAAATCGGCACAAAACTACCTGAACTTTGCCAAAGGACAGATAAAAGCACATTCAGAGTTTATCCGCTCGTCGGAGCTGGCCGATTTGGGCAATTACAAGTTCGAGATTTAAATTTTGAAGCTTACAGCTTAAAAGATACAGGAGTCACTCATTTTTGGGTGGCTCTTTTTTTGCCCAAAGTAACTACAGAATAAAGGCAAACGGCTCTATTTTAAAGTTTGGTCAGAGGGATCATCACCTCAGTATCCAGCATCAATCATCCCGGTTTTTAGATGTTATGCAGCACTGGTTTGCTGTATTTTATTGGAATATTGATTGTTAAAGGCTATTTTTAAATCCAATAAACCAAGTACTCAAAAAAATAATCAAAATCATCTATTCCGAAAATCTACTTTCAAACCGAAGTGTAAAACTCAAATTAACAGCCTTGAAAATGGTTTTTTAGAAAGACTTATCATTATGGTAATGTTTACAAATACAATCCAAACAGATTAATTAAGAAATTATGAAACACAGATTAGTAATTATCCTTGCTCTGATTTTAATTGCAAGGCTTTCTTATAGTCAGGTAGTTGACCGGTATGGAATTAATGTTGGAACCTCATTTTCTTCTCAGGTTTGGGATTACAAATTAGTTTCTGTTGATGCCGATAACAAATACAAATTTGGGCTTCAAGCCTTTTTTCAAGCTGAAAAAGATTTAGGAAATGCTTTTGCAATTCGTACGGAGTTGGGATATATACAAAAAGGATTCAAAAATGATTTAGAACTTTTATTTCCGGATGGGACTTCAGCAGGGACTAATAATGATAATGTGATTTTTCATGACTTAGCATTGAGTCTTGGATTAAAAATAAAACCATTGAAATCTGATTACTCTCCCTATTTTTTAGTGGGAATGCGTGGTGACTATATGATTTCGTATAAGGATATAGAACTTGAAGAGCCCGCATCAGGACTAAAAATCAATTTATATGAATCACTAATTGAGGATTTTAATAAATTTAACTTTGGTGGATTAGTTGGATTGGGAGTTGATGTAAAGGGATTGATATACTTTGAGTTAGAATACAATCCAAATTTCACAAAGAACCTGCATAAAGCAGGGGTAAGTATTAAAGATAATTGCTGGGGGGCAAAAGTTGGATTTAATATTAACCAATTTGCTAAATAGAAGTATATCTGCACAGACTATTGCCAAGAGAATAGCGTAAAAAGCTAATGACAAATGTTATAACAACTTCCACTCATAAAAAATGAAAGGATTAACAAAAGTTTACTGGAGATTATTTATATCGTATGGCGCATTATTTGGGCTTCTTATGTCGTTATGGGATGTTTTTGCCAAAAGAGAAGTTAATTTTTATAAAACAACTTTTATTGTGGTATTTTTTGGAGGTTTTATGTCGTGGAGAGCCGTAAAAAGTATGAAAGATTCAAAGAAAAGATTGGGGGGCGGAGAATTGACAGAAGAAGACTTTAAGGCTTCACAAAGCGAAGTAATACCAAAGAATAGATCAATTGAATTAGGCATTTTGTCAATAACTAAAAAATCAGTAAATTGGGGGAATCTAACAATAATAATATGGAGCAACAATTTAAAAGCCTAACGATTTTTGATTTTCAGGCCAGGTTTCCAGA
>JBKEDN010000240.1:0-9233 GCA_047975435.1 Draconibacterium sp.
TAATCATGATAAATCGACAGGAATTTTTGAGCATTGAGCATCTCTGTTTCATTTTTGGTTCACAGCAAACTTAATGACTCATTGGCAGGAAAAATAGACGGGGTTTAGCGAATGCTTACGGTCAATGTTCCTAATGATGTCAGTCCAAAAGCAATAAGAGCAGAAATCTTCGGTATCGAAACCCGCATCGGCATTTAAGAACAGCCCATCAACCGGGATGTTTGATAATTGCGGATTTACGACAATCACATATCCAAACCATCTTTCATATTGCTTTCACAACAATGAAAGGGAAATACTTTCGTAATAAACAGGAACAAAGTGTGCATTGAAATCACACAATCTTAATAATACGTTTAATACACAAAAGCAAAAAAGCCACCCTTGACTTTCAAGAGTGGCTTTCCTTTATATTGGTAAAAATACTTACTGACCCAGTTTTTCCAAAACGGCGTTGTATTTATCCATCGCTTTCATCCTATAATACAGGTTTTTTAGTGATTCCAGTGTACTTAAATCTTCAGCGTTAAGTTCCTGGCATTTTTCCATATAAGGCAATGCTTTTTCAAACCATACATCTGCTTTTTTTAACTCTTCCTGGTATTTGGCATTATCACTTGCAGGAACAGCATATGCAATTTCGGTTTGCTTTACACCTTTATTATAATATAATGCCCCTAAATTATAGTAGGCATTAAAAAAGCTGGGATCTACTTCTGTAGCTTTCAGATAAGCTTCTACGGCTTTATCTTCCTGATTAAATTTTTCGAGCAAAGCACCTTTGGCAAAATAATAGGTTACGTTTGTCGGATCCTGTTCAATCGCCATTTCAAGGTATTTCAAAGCATCTTCATTTTTACCCATTTTCATATACAGGTCAACCATAGATGTTAATATGGCGTTATCTTCCGGATATTTCAAAAATCCGTCCTGAACTGTTTTTAATGCACTGGCAGTATCCTTCATTTGAGTATAGCAATCAGCAATCATGCTATAAGTTTTTGCACCATTATAATCGTATTTTGTGGCTTCGGTAAAATATTTTACCGCTTTATCGAAGTTTTTACCATTATAGGCAACCAGCCCGGCATTGAAAATAATAGCTGTATCAATCGTTTCCGGATTGTCAGCTTTTACAATCGGTAAATTTTGAACCTCAATAACCTGCTCAAACGACCTCAATGCTTTGTCAAAATCATTGCCGTTGTACTGTTCCACTGCCTGATTGGTAAGATCGTTGGTCAATAGAGTCAATTTAATTTTAACACTGTTACTGTTTTTGCCTTTGTCGTCCAGCTCCAAGGCTTTTTTATACGACTCCAAAGCCGTTGTTAACGGATCGTCAGCAAGTTTTTTAATATTTGCATCTTTACTCTGATAAATCGCCTGGTAAATTTCACCGCGAACTTCCCAAGTTTTTGGCCATGGAATAGACTTTTCTGCCTTGTCATTCGCCGGATCCGTAGCCTCTTTGATGGCTTCCAACGCTTTATCCAACTTGCCACTATCTTTAAAGGTCTGCGCACTTGTTACTTTTCCTTTCTGGGCAAAAGCTCCTGAAAATGAAAGTACCAAGGCTAGTAGAATAATAGTTTTTTTCATCACTTCTGAATTTTGTAGTTACTTAAATATTTTGCAAAAATAGATGTTTTCACTGTTTAAGCAAGCTTAAGCTTTTAAGAATCAGATTTTTATTCCTGGTCTAAATTATTTTCCTCATTTTCAACCGATTCTCCATTTATTTCATCGTCATTTTCATTGGTTTCTTCCACAGCAACACGTGCTACGGATGCAATACGGTCATCCCCTTTCAGGTTAATTACACGTACTCCCTGCGTTGCCCTACCTAACACAGAGATAGAACCAACCGCAACACGAATTGTAATGCCATTTTGGGTAATGATCATAAGATCGTTTTGATCTGAAACGTTTTTGATGGCTATAAGCTCGCCGGTTTTTTCGGTAACATTGATGGTTTTTACTCCTTTCCCTCCACGGTTTGTTACCCTGTAATCATCAATTTTAGAACGTTTTCCATATCCGTTTTCGGAAATAACCAGGATATCCTCGTTCTCATCTTGTACACAAATCATACCAATCACTTCATCGTTAGCGCTACCAAGGGTTATACCCCGGACTCCCGAAGCCGTTCTTCCAATTGGCCTGACAATGCTTTCGTTAAATCGAATAGCCTTCCCGGAACGTACGGCAAGCATCATTTCGCTGTTTCCATTTGTAAGCCTGGCTTCCAATAATTGGTCACCATCTTTAATCGTAATCGCATTCACCCCGTTTTGGCGCGGGCGAGAATAGGCTTCCAAAGTGGTTTTTTTGATAATGCCTTTTTTGGTGGCTAAAATGATATAATTGCTATTGATGAAATCCTGATCAGTAAGCGTTTTTACATTTATGAAAGTCAGCACCTTATCATCGGGTTCAATATTTAAAACATTCTGAATAGCCCGGCCTTTTGATGCTCTTGTGCCTTCAGGAATCTGGTACACTTTTAACCAGTAACACTTGCCTTTCTCTGTAAACAGTAAAACGGTGTTGTGCATTGAGGCAATAAAGATATGTTCGAGGAAGTCTTCATCTCGCGTGGTACTTCCTTTGGAACCAACACCTCCCCTTCCCTGTGTGCGGAACTCGGTAAGTGGTGTACGTTTTATGTACCCTAAATGCGAAATGGTAATTACCATATCTTCATCGGCATAAAAATCTTCAGGGTTAAACTCTTCTGCATTCGGAACCACCTCTGTACGTCGTTCGTCACCATATTTTTGTTTTATTTCCAGCAGTTCATCCTTGATGATGTCCATACGCATTTCAAAACTTTCGAGGATCTTTTTCAGGTGTTCAATCTGCGCCATAATCTCTTCGTATTCCTTACGCAGTTTGTCTTGTTCCAGTCCGGTTAACTGACGCAGACGCATTTCAACAATGGCACGAGACTGAATATCACTCAACTCAAAACGTTCCATTAAACGGGTACGTGCTTCGTCGGGTGTCGAAGACCCTCGGATAATTGCAATTACTTCATCAATATTATCACTTGCGATAATAAGCCCCTGTAAAATATGTGCGCGTTTTTCGGCTTGTTCCAGTTCGTATTGAGTACGTCTGGTAACCACTTCATGACGGTGATCAACAAAATGGCGAATCAGATCTTTTAGGTGAAGCATTTTCGGACGTCCGTGTACCAATGCAATATTGTTTACACTAAAACTAGTCTGCAATTGCGTGTATTTGTAGAGCTTGTTGAGCACCACATTACTCATTGCATCGCGTTTCAAATCGTAAACTACGCGCATCCCTTCTCTGTCCGATTCGTCGTTTACGTTCGAGATTCCTTCAATTTTTTTATCGTTAACAAGGTCTGCCGTTTTCTGAATCATTTCAGCCCGGTTTACCATATAAGGAATTTCGGTCACTACAATTTTCTCGCGGCCACCTTCATTCTCAATATGTGCCTTCCCCCGAACTACAATTCGTCCTCGGCCGGTCTCATAAGCATCCTTAACTCCCTGGTAACCGTATATAATTCCACCGGTTGGAAAATCGGGAGCTATAATTATTTCGATCAATTCTTCAATCGAAATATCTCGGTTGTCGATATATGCGATGGTGGCATCAATTGTATCTGTAAGGTTATGAGGTGGCATGTTTGTTGCCATCCCCACAGCAATTCCTGATGCACCATTTATCAGCAACTGAGGGATTTTTGTGGGTAACACAGTTGGCTCACTCAATGATTCATCAAAGTTTGGCTGAAAGTCAACCGTATTTTTATCAAGGTCGGCCAGTGTTTCTTCCGAAATTCTTGACATTCTGGCCTCGGTATAACGCATTGCTGCGGGACTGTCGCCATCAACCGAACCAAAGTTTCCTTGTCCGTCAACCATGGGATAGCGTAAAGACCAGTTTTGGGCCATACGTACCATGGTATAATAAACAGATGAATCACCGTGTGGGTGGTACTTACCAAGTACTTCTCCAACAATCCTGGCTGATTTCTTATAGGGCCTGTTTGATAAAATTCCTAATTCGTGCATCCCAAACAAAACACGGCGGTGAACCGGCTTAAAACCATCACGCACATCGGGTAATGCACGGGATACAATCACTGACATTGAATAATCAATATAAGCAGACTTCATCTGCTCTTCAATATTTATTCTTATAATCCTTTCTCCTTCTGACATTATATCTCCTTTTAATCCTTATTCTCATTTTTAAAAGACCCACAAAAATAGTAAAATCATTGGTTTTTAGGTTGTGTGAGTACGCCTTTTAGGGCACTATTAAACAGAAGATATTAACAACGCAACTGTCATAAATTCATACAATAACTTTAAGGATTTAATAACTTCTGCCATTTAGGTAGTACCTCCTATCAATTTTTAAGTAATTTAGACTTTCAACCTTTTGGGAACAGAATTTGTTGAAACGGGGTAAAACACAAAAAAATATATGGATTCACAATTTTCACCAAGGATAAAAGACATTATAGGTTACAGCCGGGAAGAAGCTATCCGTTTGGGAAATGATTATATCGGACAGGAACACTTGTTTCTCGGCATCCTGAGAGACGGCGAAGGGATTGCCACAGATATACTGGAAAATCTGGGTGTCGATCTGGCAGAAATAAAGCTCCTCGTTGAGAAAAAAATCAGAACAGATAAAGAAATCAGTGGAAAAGCTGACATCATAATGTTAAAATCCACCGAAAAAACGCTTAAGCTAATTTATCTCGAAGCGCGTTCGTTTAAAAGTATTACTGCAAACAGTGCACATCTGTTGCTGGCTATTCTGAAAGACAGTAATAGTATTGTAACTCAATTGTTAATAGAAATGGGAGTTAATTATTATATGGTAAAATCACAACTTCAGGATTACAAATATCCGGAAGCAAAATCGGATTTTCCGGAAAGCGAAGACGAAGGAACAGAAGGATTTTCGAAGAATCCGTCAGGGCCTCAAACCGGGAAAAAAGGTGCAGGTGCAAAATCAGACACACCTGTTCTTGACAATTTTGGAATCGACATTACCAAGCTTGCCGAAGAAGGCAGCCTCGATCCGATTGTTGGCCGCGAAAAAGAAATTGAACGACTCGCACAAATCTTAAGCCGAAGAAAAAAGAACAACCCGATCCTGATTGGAGAACCTGGGGTTGGGAAATCGGCTATTGCTGAAGGTTTGGCGCTGCGTATTGTTAGTAAAAAGGTTTCACGAATTCTTTTTGACAAACGTGTGGTTAGCCTGGATATCGCTTCGATTGTTGCCGGAACAAAATACCGCGGACAGTTTGAAGAGAGAATGAAAGCGATTCTGAATGAACTGGCCAAAGTAAACAATGTAATTCTGTTTATCGACGAAATACATACGATTGTAGGTGCAGGAGGAGCAACCGGCTCGCTTGATGCTGCAAATATGTTAAAGCCGGCTTTGGCCAGAGGCGATATTCAATGTATTGGTGCAACTACGCTCGACGAGTACCGCCAACAAATTGAAAAAGACGGAGCACTGGAAAGAAGGTTCCAGAAAGTGATGGTTGATCCAACCTTGATTGATGAAACCATTGAAATACTCAACAACATAAAACAACGCTACGAAGACCATCACAATGTGATTTACACAAAAGAAGCGATTGACAGTTGCGTAAAACTTACTGCCCGGTACATCACCGACCGGTATTTACCCGACAAAGCTATTGATGCTTTGGACGAGGCCGGTTCGCGCGTTCATATTTCGAATATTAACGTGCCTGAGAAAATCGTTAAACTGGAAGAAAAAATTGAAAAAACAAAAGAAGAAAAGATAAGTGCTGTCAAAAGTCAGAATTTTGAACTTGCGGCTAATTTTCGCGATAAGGAAAAAAACCTGCTGACCTTGCTTGAACAGGAAAAAGACAGGTGGGAAAAAGAGTTGATCAATCATCGTGAAACAGTTGATGAGCACAAAGTGGCCGAGGTTGTTGCGATGATGTCTGGTGTTCCTGTTCAGCGAATTGCCCAGGCCGAAGGCAAACGATTGATGAACATGGGGCACGATTTGAAAGGCAAGGTAATTGGGCAGGATGAAGCTATTGGTAAGATCGTAAAAGCAATTCAAAGAAACAGAGCAGGTCTAAAAGACCCGAATCGTCCGATCGGTTCGTTCATTTTCTTAGGCCCGACCGGAGTTGGAAAAACACAGTTGGCAAAAGTATTAACTACCTATCTTTTCGACAATATGGATTCGCTTATTCGAATTGACATGAGTGAATACATGGAAAAATTTGCCGTTTCGAGATTGGTTGGTGCTCCTCCCGGATATGTTGGATACGAAGAAGGTGGGCAATTAACAGAAAAAGTAAGACGCAAACCTTATTCTGTGGTTTTGCTCGACGAAATTGAAAAGGCACATCCCGACGTATTTCATCTGCTTTTGCAGCTTTTGGACGAAGGAAGGCTTACTGATAGCCTGGGACGCAACGTGGACTTTAAAAATACGATTGTCATTATGACTTCGAACATTGGCTCGCGTCAGTTAAAAGAATTTGGACGTGGAGTTGGTTTTACAAGCAATCAAACACCGGAGCAGGAAAATGAGCATGCTAAATACATCGTTCAGAAAGCGCTTAAAAAAGCTTTTGCACCTGAGTTCTTAAACAGGATTGATGATGTAATCATGTTCAACCAACTGGAGAAGAAACACATACACCAAATTATTGATATTGAGATTGAGGGCTTATACAAACGTGTTGAGTCGTTAAATTACAAATTAAAAATTTCGCCGGCAGCCAAAGATTTTATTGCCGAAAAAGGATACGATCCTCAATTTGGTGCCCGTCCACTAAAAAGAGCGATTCAGAAGTACCTGGAAGACGAAATGGCTGAAATTATCATAAAGGCATCAATATCCGACGGAGATACAATATCGGTTGGATACGACAAGAAAAAAGACCGATTGCAAATGCGGATTTTATCGAATAATAAAGCATTAAAAGAATAAGAGAAGGCCGGAAAATCCGGCCTTTTATTTTATCCTATCCATAGTATTTTAATACCAAAATACTTATATCATCATTTTGTTCTGCCTCTCCGGCAAATAGCTTGAGGCTTGTCTCGATACGCCTCACCATTTCTTCGGGTTCCAGACCAACCAGACTTTTCAAATTATCTTTCAATCTATCATGTCCATAAAGTAATTTGTTTAAATCATGGAGTTCGGTAACACCATCAGTGTATAAAACAATCGAATCTCCTTTCTCCATCTGGTATTTTCCCTCCCGGTATGCTTTGTCACGATAAAGTCCTAATGGCAATCCGTGCGATTCTGACAAAACATCAATTTTACCATTTGCTTTAACAATATAAGTAGAATTATGGGCTGCATTACAATAGGTCAGTTTTCCTGTTTTTATATTTAAAATCCCGAGAAATAATGTGAGGAAAAACTGATGCATATTATTTGAATGCAATTCGTTGTTAATACCCAAAACCATCGACGAGCTCTTCTTTAAACTATGGTTTGATGCAATTGTCTTGATTACTGTTTGGGCAACACTCATAAAAAGAGCTGCCGGAACACCTTTGCCTGAGACGTCACCCATCGATAATACCAGGTTTTCTTCGTCTCTAAAGAAATAATCAAATAAATCTCCACTAACCACCCGGGCCGGGTTATACGATGCAAATAAATCAATTGCCTGAATTTTCGGGAATGCTGGAAAATCAACCTTAATTAAACTTTTTTGTATCTCTGCTGCTTGTTGCAAATCAGCTTGTTGCAACTTATTCAATTTTGCCTCTTTGGAAACTTTTATTTGATATTGCTCGTACCAGAGTTTCATTAGGTTCAAACTGTCAGTAACCTGTTTTATTTCATTCAGAGAATCCTCTCCGTCATAATATTCACTCGAAATATTGGTGAATTTTTTTAGTTGAGAAGTAACAGTGCTAAGCGGTTGAATCTGTTTATTTGAAATATAAGTAACTAAAATATAAATAACCAGAATTCCCAAAACTGTAAAAAACAGCATTTTCAAAATTGGTACATAAAGCGGCTCAAACAGTTCTTTGTACGGAATAACCAGTAAAAGTATCCAACCGTTTTCTTCAATTCGCGAATGATAAACAAAACTCTTCTTATAATTTAAAATCTCGGGATAGGCAATAACCGATCCTGATGTATTTGTTGCCAGTAAATCGTCAAAATTTAACTGCTTTTGTTTATACACATCTGGAGGGATATCTCTTACATTACGGTTCATTATCCACTCATTTTTGGGGTGAGAAATGTAAGTTCCTTCATTCGACATTAAAACTGCGTACCCATGCTCCCCAATCTTCATTTTATTGATCGACTCGTTCAGTTTTTTCAACGATAGTTCGCAGACAACTTCCCCAATTTTGAATGTATTGTTGCTATTTACAGCCCAAATTGGCGTACAGTACGAAACAACAATATGCTGGTTTCTTTCACAAATAATTGGTTCCGACCAGCATTGATCTGTCCCTTGAATTATTTTTTTATAGTTGGGGTGTTCACTTACACAGGTCTGTATTGTTTTATTTCCCTGAAAGAAATAAGTAGAATCCTTTTCCCGAAAACTGAAATAATTATGATAGCGCAAATCAATCGTCGAGTCAATATCAATATGAATTCCATTTAAGAATGGATATTTTTTTAAAAGGTGATCAATAAATGGCTGTACATAATCTTTTTGATCGTAAAACACAATCTGATCAGCAACATTCTGTGTCACCTCCTTTGTGGTAACTAAATACCTATTAATATTTGCCGTAACTTCCGAACTATACCTAATTGCCTTATTATCAATATTTTCTTCTATTATCCTCAGATTAAAAAGAAAGTAAATAACAATAAATACAATAAAGACGGTTACTACCGCGAGGGAAATATAAATACTCAAGCGGTATGCTAACGACTTATCTAACATGGTAATTGATTTTCATCTTCCGAATTACAATTTAGGTATTTTTTGTTAGATAATCACCTAAATTGTAAAGCCATTCATGCGTTCCTTTAAATTTATGCAAATGATTTGCCTGTCAGGGAGCTTGGTCTAAACCTGGTTAAAAATCTTTTTACTGCATGAAATAATAATATTGAATTAGGCATTTTGTCAATAACTAAAAAATCAGTAAATTGGGGGAATCTAACAATAATAATATGGAGCAACAATTTAAAAGCCTAACGATTTTTGATTTTCAGGCCAGGTTTCCAGA
>JBKEDN010000243.1:0-6771 GCA_047975435.1 Draconibacterium sp.
TCTGGAAACCTGGCCTGAAAATCAAAAATCGTTAGGCTTTTAAATTGTTGCTCCATATTATTATTGTTAGATTCCCCCAATTTACTGATTTTTTAGTTATTGACAAAATGCCTAATTCAAATATTTTATTTCTGCATGGCGTCGTCAAACGCTACATCCGACGGAGCAAAATCCATCTTTTTTACAAAAGCACATGCTTCGGTCGCCCCATGTTCGCGGTTCATTCCACTGTCTTCCCATTCAACGGAAAGCGGCCCGTTGTAGCCAACGTCGTTCAGCGCCCGAATGATATTTTCAAAGTTAACCTTTCCTCTTCCCAAACTCCTGAAGTTCCAGTAACGGCGGTTATCTCCGAATTCCATGTGCCCGCCAAAAACTCCCACACTCATTGGTGTATCGCTCCAGTAAGCATCTTTCATATGAACATGGAAAATACGGTCGGCAAATTCATAAATAAACCGCACGTAATCTACATGTTGGTATCCCAAATGGCTGGGGTCGTAGTTAAAGCCAAAAGACGGATGATAATCCAGCGCTTTTAATGCCAAATGTGCTGTATGAATATCAAAAGCAATCTCCGTTGGATGCGCTTCCAAACAGAACTTCACACCAAGACTTTGGTACTCATCCAAAATCGGCTTCCATCTGCGGGCAAATTCAGCATAACCTTCTTCAATCATTTCGGGAGAAACAGGAGGAAACGAGTACAACATATGCCAAATCGGACTTCCGGTAAATCCAACCACTTTGTCGAGCCCCAGCTTTTTGGCGGCTTCGGCAGTTTTTACCATTTCTTCGGCAGCGCGTTGACGAACGCCTTCCGGATCACCATCGCCCCAAACATGAGCACTGGCAATACTTTTATGTCTTTGATCGATCGGATCGCAAACGCACTGGCTATCCAGGTGACACGAGATGGCAAACAGCTGCAAATCGTATTTATTCAGTAGTTCGCGTCGCTGGTCGCAATATGCCTGATCAGCTTTTTGAACTTCCATATGATCGCCCCAGGTACAGAGCTCAAGGCCGTCGTAACCAAATTGCTTTGCTTTTTGGCACATGGTTTCTATCGGCAAATCGGCCCATTGTCCGGTGAATATAGTTACAGGTCTGGACATACTACTTGTTTTAAATGCTTGATTAAATTGTTTCTCCGAATTTTACCCACTTTACTTCATCGTTGTAACCGGCGCTTACCACAGTATTAATAAACTGCATGCCCCGGATACCGTCTTCAACCCCTGGAAAATCGAGCATCTCGGAAGTTGGTTTTTCGCCGTTTGCTTTTGCGCGCACGGTTAATGCAAAATTGCGGTAAATATTTGCAAAAGCTTCCAGGTAACCTTCGGGATGACCTCCCGGAACACGGGTGTTGTGAGCTGCCACGGCGCTGTCGAGACTTGTTCCCACACGCAAAACCTGCATGGGCTGACCGAGCCATTTTACCCGCAAAGTATTGGGTTCCATTTGTTCCCAGTCGATACCGCCTTTTTCGCCGTAAATACGGATACGAATGGCATTTTCCTCGCCGGCAGCAATTTGGGTGGCCATTAAAACGCCTTTTGCCCCGCTGTCGAAACGTAGCAAAACCGCGCCATCATCGTCCAGCATTCGGTTGGGGACAAAAACATTCAGTTCAGCACATAATTCAGTCACTTTTAATCCGGTCATGTATTCAGCCAAATGATGGGCATGCGTTCCAATGTCGCCCATGCAACCTGCTTTCCCCGAGCGCTTTGGGTCGGTACGCCACGAGGCCTGCTTGTTTCCTTCATCTTCTACTTTTGCAGAAAGCCAGCCCTGCGGGTACTCCACAAAAATTTTTCTGATTTTTCCGAGTTTTCCGTCAGCAATCATTTGTTTGGCATGTTTTACCGCCGGATAGCCGGAATAAGTATGAGTTAATGCAAATGTTAAACCCGTTTCATCTAGTTTCTCTTTTAGTTTATAAGCTTCTTCCAGTGTAAAGGTCATCGGTTTGTCAAGAACTACATGAAAATCGTGTTCCAACGCCATAATTGCCGGGGCAAAATGTACAAAGTTGGGTGTAACAATCGTTACAAAATCCATTCGTTCGCCTTCGGGAAGTTTCGACTCTTTTTCAAACATTTCCTGATAGCTGGTATAAACGCGGTCTTCGGGCAGGAAATAGAGCTTCCCGGAAGATTTTGAAACTTCAGGATCTACACTGAAACATCCGCAAACCAATTCAATCTGATTATCCATAAAGGCCGCCAGCCGGTGAACCGCACCAATAAATGCATCGGAACCTCCACCGACCATTCCCATTCGAATTTTTCTATCCATGTACTTTTAGTTGATTTAGAAATCTGTTGCTAAATTTAACAACTCTTTTTTTTGGAAGCAATTTTGAGGTGAAGCTCCCAACCTATTTATAAGTTTTGGTATGTTCTGCGAAGATCGAAAGAAGTGTATTATTCCAAATATTTCTTTAAAACCAGTTCTTTTTGTCGCGGAATTGATTCGATTTCTTTTTTCAGTTCAGCAATTTTGTTCTCAATTTTTTTGATTTCGGAAACTATTTTTTCTTGTTCTTTTAGGGTAGGAACTGAAATTTCGATTGGATTCATGTTCATAACTGAAAGTCCAGGTTGGGCTGTTCCAGTCGCAAATTGATTAAGGTTCATAAAAATTAATTGATAATGAAGCCATATAGTATTTATATCTTTTTTCGGGTAAGCAACTAAGGCATGTTCTGTTGCGTGGAATTTTCCAGATACTAAATGAACATTTCCGCATAAAGCGCCTTGGCGACCAACCAAAGAAAATTGACCTTCATTGGTAAATGTTTCAACATAACCTCTTAATCCATTACCACCATAACATGGGAATAAGTTTTCTTCAAATGTCTTAATTATTTTATCGGCTTTTACAAATTGTCCTGCTTTCAATTCGCAAACTTCATCAATTCGCTTTTTATTACCAGTTATATTTTTATAAAAACTGAACACCTCATCTTTGTGTCTGCCAATCTCTTCAACCGCTTTTTGCTCTTGCTGTTCTAAAAGCTCAATTTCAGAAACAATCTTTTCTTGAATGCCTTTTGGCGGAAGAGGGATTTTAATATTTTGAACAATTTCTTGATTGATATTTAATCTCGCAACTCCTGCACGTAGGTTTAAAATGTAATTATATTGAGTTTTTAAATAGTTAAATAAAAATTCTGGTAATATTTCCTTACTTGGTAATATCCCACAGACAGCTTGATTTGTTGATGCTTCAATCTTTAAAATACCGACTTGTCCTGCTGTTGCTCCATACATTGCAAGTAAAACAGTATTTTTGGGAAATACTTTTGCGGATGAATTATCTAATCCTTTTTGTGTTATTCTATTCTCAGAATCAGTTATCTTTCCTTGACTAACTTCTCCACTATTAATCCATAATATTGTACCATTTTCATAATACTCAGGCGTACCAGAAAGAGGAGTTCCTCCTGAAGAAGTTTCACAAATGTCACCAATCTTTACAATATCCCACTTACTCTCAAATCTTACTTTTTTTTTAGCGTTCAATGAGATATTTTTTTCAAAATCAACCCGGTCAAAAGTTAGCATATCCACGAGGTTCTGATAGCTAATGTTTGATTTCAGGTTTTCCGGGATTTCCAAATCAAACTCTCCGTTGAAAGCTTTGTAAATGTAGGTGCTTGCTTTTTCGGGGTTCGAATAACTTTTGGCATCATACAATTGGGTGCATTCATCAATAGACTTACTGCGTTGTATGGGGTGGATGCCCTCGCTACCCCGGCGATTGCTAAACTCGTAGCCCAGAAACCGTTTTTCGGCATTTTTCTCGCCGGTTTTTACCAATACGAGTTTTTGTTGGTAGGTGATGATAAAATACAGCAATTTATCGCGCTCTAAGTCCAGAATCTTGTTCCAAAATTCCTGCTCGTTTTTCGCTTTTATCTTTTTGGTGTATTCCTTGTAAATGTCGTGCTGCTGTATTTTTTCGTTTGGCGATTTTTGCAATAGGGTTTTATAATCATCAACAGAAACAGTATCCCAAACATGCGAAACATATTTTTGCATGGGTTTTTCTATGCCGTTAATCGTAAGGTCTTGCAAATTCACAAACACCTTTTTCAGTGTTTCTTCAATATTAAAAGCCAGGGCATTGTTCCGGCGTTTCAGGAATAGGGTAACCGTGTTTGTCCCGGTTGCCATAAAGGTATTTGAACCCATTTCGGTAATTGCCAGCACATCGAAATATTTTAGGATTATTTCGCGTGTTTGTGTGTAAATGCCGGTATTGTTTAATATGCTGCTGGGCAAAATAATACCGGCAACACCGCCGTCTTTCAGCAGTTGTTTGGTTCGCTCAATAAACAGGCATTCAATTTCGGAGCTTTGGTCGGTTAGGCGGTTGTATAAATTAAAGCCTTTGCCGGATTTTTCTTCATCCAATTGTCCTTTAAAGGCCGAAACCGAGTAGGGCGGGTTTGAAATTACGATGTCAAACTGTTTATTGTCCTGGTGAAACGTATTGTCGGTTTCTTTCAATAAATCTTTGAACTCTGTTGAAGTCGCAAAATCTCCTAATCCATCGCCATGAATAACTTTTGCTAAACCATCGCCGTGCAAGTAGCAGCTTACTTTTGCTGTTTTTACCAATCGGTAATCTTTTTCAATGGCGTACACATATTTTTCAGCCCAATCAAACTGAACCCGCTGAAAGCCGTCTAATTGTTTTCTCGTCTCTGGTTTGAAATTTGAAAGCACTAAGTTGTCAATGTACTTCTGAACAACTTCCATCGATTCGGTAATAAAATGGCCACTACCCGCCGCATAATCAATTATGGTGGGCAACAAATCATTTTTATTTCCTTCTGCTATTTTTCTTGCGGTAATTTCCTCAATTGGCAAGCTTTTGATGATAAACCGGGCAATGGGTACGGGTGTGAAAAATTGTCCCGATTCCTGTTTTAATCCGGTTGTTAAGAGTAGTTCAAAGAAATCACTCAAAAATTGTTGCCGATAAGTGTATCGTAGCTGGTATTTCTGAAGCAATTCAACAACTTCTTTTACCACCTTTGCGTTTTCCTGAAACGATGCATCGTCAAATACTTCTTTTATAGCAAATTCGTTGTTCTTTTTTAGCCGTATTTCGGTTAGAATATCTTTGATTTCATCCCGATAGCGTTCTTCAACCTGTTGAAAACGGGTGTCAAATTCAGCATCGCTCACATCCGAAACTTTTTTCTCTAATAGCTCCTTCATTCCCCGTCGGTAGAGGTCGGTCAGCCGTTTCTGAAATTTAATGTGATTATCTTCTCCTTCGAGCCACTGAAAATGGAGTTGGTCGTCATCATCTCTGTTTTCATCTACTATTTTGCATAAAAACAAAGTGAATATTTTATTAAAAGCATTTGGTTTGTCGGAAACCACATTGTGTCGAAGGATTTCCAGAAAGCGATTAAAGATAAAGCTGCTATCTTCTTGCTTTAACACGTTTAAATCCTTCTTTGTTAAAGCTTTGCTTTGAAACTCATAAGGAGATGCCCAGCTATCAAAAACACCGTTCGATTTTGGCAACTTGTTCCACCGGTCGTACAAATCTTTTACGTTGCCTGTCTGGCGATAATCCTCCTCAACTTTAACGATTTCATTCCGGTACTTGATTTCGTTTTCATCAAGCTCGGAGGTGTACAGCATTAGAATTTCTGCATTTTTGTCTTGCTGAAAATAGGTGAAAAGTTGCCCACCGTTTTTCCCTAAGTTTTTAAATTTTTTGTCAAATTCAGTTCCCCAGGTTTTGCATTCAATCATCATATAGGCTGAACCATCACCGTTGGTAACGAATATATCCAAACGTCCGCTTGTTCCGTGACCGGTTGCCCACGTTTTTTCAAGTGTAATATTTTGAGGGTGATAGCCTTTTTCAAGTAATCTATCCACACATTCCAATACAACCCAGTTTTCAGCCTGCGAAAAATTTTGGGTTGTCTTGCTTTCTGCCTTAATCTTATTTCCGAAGTTAAAATTTCCTTTTTCAAAATCTATCTCAATTTCGTAGTTATCGCATGTAGGATATATTTTGTGAAATACTCCAGAGGTATTTTCTTTAGGTTTAAATCCTAATACTTGTATGAGTTTCTTCTGTTTCATATTAGAATTTCATTTCACCTTGTTTCACATTCTTCTCTTTGATGTATTTTGATTGAGATTCCGCAACAGAAAACACTGCATCTGAGCATTTGTATTTATGGGCTTCATCAACTAAAATATCGGCAACAAATAAGTTTTTAATTGTCATAAAATCCATTTCCAGAAATTCAGCAAGCTTTTCAAGGTTCCCGGAAGGAAACTTTTTACGGCCATTTTCGATTTTGCTCATATCAGTCATAATGATTCCAAACTGTAGTCCGAAATCACTTTGATTTAAACCTCTTTTATTTCTTTCACTTCTTATAAATTCCCCGAAAGTTGCCATTTATAATACTTGACGATTTTAATCTTGCTAATCCTTTGGCAATATACGTCAAAACTCAATCAAATGTGTCACTTGTGGAATAGAGTTTTAAAAAATTCTTTTTAAAATTTTGAAGCCGGCATGACTGGAGGTTTAGTAAATGTATTGTTTAAGTACCGCAATTACATAGACTTCAGTACCCATTGAAAGTTATTCATCACAAGAAAGAACGGCCAAGCAATCTAATCCACCTTACAACAATCTCCCTTTGAACCTTCATGCAATTCTTTGACTTCTGATTGCAGGCTTTTTTCAAATTTCTGTTCAATTTTTTGC
>JBKEDN010000245.1:0-6184 GCA_047975435.1 Draconibacterium sp.
TCTGGAAACCTGGCCTGAAAATCAAAAATCGTTAGGCTTTTAAATTGTTGCTCCATATTATTATTGTTAGATTCCCCCAATTTACTGATTTTTTAGTTATTGACAAAATGCCTAATTCAAAGAAATAATTAGCTATACAGAAGCTGTCGGGTTCCGGCAGCTTTTTTTATTTTCCCAATAGCCAAAGCTGCAAAATATTCTAATGTTATATCCAACGTCATACTGTCCATTAACTGATGGATTTAGCATCTTTGCTTAAAATGCAGATTCCGAAATAAATTCGGAATAACCATATTTCAATTTAAGGTTAACCTGACACTACTTTAAAGCCGGTAAAATAAAAAAGGAGCCTGTTAAGCTCCTTCTATTGATTGTAAGTAATAATTACTTTTGCTATCCCAGTTTGGCATCCAGTTCAATGGTAGCAGTCCCGCCGGCATAAAGTCTCGAAATTGGGCATTTGGCTTTTGCTGCTGCAGCCAGCTCTTCAAATTTGTCTTGAGCGAGACCATCACATTTCACTACGCAATCCAGTTTAATGTTTGTAATTGCCGGACCACCGTCCAGCTCGCCAAGCGTTACCGAGGCTTCTGTTTCAATGCTTTCAGGGGTTAATCCTTCTCCACTAATCAATGCTGAAAGAAACATTGAGTAACAGCCTGCGTGTGCTGCTCCAACCAACTCTTCAGGATTTGTTCCTTTTCCGTTTTCAAAACGAGACGCAAATGTGAAAGGGCCGCTATACCCTGTAATATCCATTTTACCTGTACCTTGTTTCAGGTTACCATTCCAAACTGATTTTACTTTTCTTACTGTCATGACTTGAAATTTTTCTTTTGGTTTTTTATAAGTTGTCGTGTATTTAGACAACAAACAAATTTAACCTTTCAAATTACTTTAGTCAAATCGATTTTCTTGAATTAAAATAGAATTCAGCTATCTGGCCGGTGTTAACTGTTTGGGAGCTAGATTTATTCCTGTATTCCGGCTTTGAAGTTAGGAGCCTTTGAGAAAAAAATTATATGCAGGTTTAGCTATTTTAACAACATCTGGCATTGTGTGTCCTGTGAATATCGCTATATTTAACAGTTTTTTTAATAATTTGGAATTTAAAACCTATCCGATTAAAACTACATTTATCATGAAAGAGAAAGAAAACAGTGGAATGGTTTCAAGAAGAGCCTTCCTTGGTACTACAGCGGTTGCAGCCGCCGGATTTTCGATTGTTCCGCGTCATGCAGTGGCCGGATTGGGGCATAAAGCTCCCAGTGATAAGCTTAACATTGCTGCCGTTGGTATCGGCGGAATGGGTAATGCTAACATCAAAAATCTGAAAGATGAAAACATCTACGCACTTTGTGACGTTGACTGGAAATATGCAGATCCGGTTTTCAAAGCTCATTCAGGAGCTAAAAAGTACAAAGACTGGCGTAAGATGTACGATGAATTAGGTATGAACATTGACGGAGTTGTTGTTGCAACTGCCGATCATACCCACGCCATTATCGCGGCTCATGCCATCGCAATGGGTAAACATGTGTATGTTCAGAAACCTTTGACTCACACCGTTTATGAATCACGTTTGTTAACAAAACTTGCCGCAAAATATGGTGTGGCAACTCAAATGGGTAACCAGGGTTCTTCTGGTGAAGGAGTAAACCTTACTACTGAGTGGTTGGCAAACGGTGAAATTGGTGAAGTTACCAAAGTAGAAGCTTTCACCGACCGTCCGATTTGGCCACAAGGATTGAACACTCCGGAGAGAGGCGACTGGGTTCCGGAAACATTGGATTGGGATCTGTTTACCGGTCCTGCAAAAATGCGTCCGTTTAACCAGGTTTACCATCCATGGAACTGGCGTGGCTGGTGGGATTATGGTACAGGTGCTCTTGGAGATATGGCTTGCCATATTCTTCATCCGGTATTTGTTGGCCTTGATTTAGGTTATCCTATTCACACTCAAGGTAACTCAACGTTGTTGTTACAAGACTGTGCTCCAACTGCCCAATCGGTAAAATTGACTTACCCAGAGCGTCAAGCAAATGCCAACAAACCATGGAAAGGCTTGAAGAAAAACACGCTTCCTCAGGTTGATGTGCATTGGTACGATGGAGGTATTAAACCAATGTTGCCAGAAGGTTGGCCTGACGGTAAAAATCCAAATGACAGCGGTGGTGGTGTAATTTTCCACGGAACAAAGGATAAACTGATTTGCGGATGTTACGGAGTTAACCCATGGTTGCTTTCAGGTCGCAAGCCTGATGCTCCAAAATTCCGTCGCAGGGTAGAAACCAGCCACGAAATGGATTGGGTAAGAGCTTGTAAAGAAAGTCCTGAAAACCGTGTAAAAACAGCTTCTGATTTTAGTGAAGCAGGACCATTTAACGAAATGGTTGTAATGGGTGTTTTAGGTGTTCGTTTGCAGTCGTTGAATAAAGAACTGGATTGGGATGGTGAAAAAATGGAATTCACTAACCTTACTGACAGTGAAGAAATCAAAACAGTTATCAAAGATGGTTTTGAAATTCATGACGGTCACCCAACATTCCATAAGTCCTGGACAGATCCTGTCCCGGCAAAAGCTTTTGCAGCTGAACTTATTAAGCATACTTATCGTAAGCCATGGAGCTTACCTGATATGCCTGCATAATAAATGTATTTTTAATTATAAAGGGTGTCTGTAAAGGGCACCCTTTTCTTATTTTTAAAAAGGTAAAAATAACTTGCGTAATTTCGGGCAAAGTTGTAAACTTGCACTCCGAAAATCGTAAATAACATAGGATTTTCATTTAGGGCCCATAGCTCAGTTGGTTAGCAGCACCTGACTCATAATCAGGGGGTCGCTGGTTCAAGCCCAGCTGGGCCCACAGGAAATAAAGCAGTTACAGCATCATGTAGCTGCTTTTTTATTTCTTACATGCCATTTGCATACAAATGCCCTGGCAATAGTTGGAATCACCCGTAAAAGTAGGTGGGTAAAAATAAATTTGATCTTTGTGTTTTTATTTTTGCTAAACTTAGCATCCTATCCAGATAATGATTTGTCTCAATATTGGTTGCTTTGGAACAGCTGGTATCCAATTCCACTAAAATAGTATGCCTTAAGAAGCATCACGGGAAATTGCGTGCCAAGGCGTTGTTAGATATTTCCCTATCGTTCGAAAGTGAATGACAACAAGCGAATAAAATATGTTATTTAACACGTTTTATATAAAATGTAATTGTTGTAATTTTATGCAATCGATTGCATTTGAAGATTAGACTAAATTTAATTAACAAATATAAAGATATGTTTAGTTCGTTGTTTGTGTTATGATTTCCAATTTCGCAAGTGAAAGCTTGTTGGGTTGAGTGCTTCGTAATAAACTAACTAAATATTTACTAAGCCAATTTTATTATGAGACTAAAGCTTACACTCTTAGCCTTTGTTTTACTTTTATTTTCGTGTAGCTCTCCAGAGCAGCCCAATTCCGATTTAATCAGACATTGTACAGATCAGTTAAAATACGCACTTAAAGTTTCTTCGTCAGTAAGAGATAGTGTATTTGTATCTCCACGCACCATTGACGACTCGAAATTAAGGATGGTCAAAAGCCGCGACTGGACAAGTGGTTTTTTCCCCGGAAACTTGTGGATGATGGTTGAGTTAACCGGAGATACCAGCTGGCAGAGCGTTGCCACAGAATACACGCTGCCCCTGGAAAAAGAACAATGGAACGCCGGAACGCATGATATGGGCTTTAAAATGTTTTGCAGTTTTGGTAAAGCATATAATGCGACTGGTAATCCTGCGTATAAAAGTATATTGGTGCAATCTGCCAAAACCCTCGCTACGCGTTTTAATGCAAATGTTGGCTGTATTCGTTCATGGGACCACAACGCCGACAAATGGGACTTCCCGGTTATTATCGATAATATGATGAACCTGGAACTGTTGATGTGGGCAGCAAAAGAAACCGGCGATGAACATTTGAAAGATATTGCAGTAACACATGCCCAAACGACGATGAAAAATCATTTTCGCTCGGATAATTCATCCTATCATGTTGTTGACTATAACCCGGAAACAGGAGAAGTAGAGCACAAACAAACCCATCAGGGATATTCTGATGAAAGTTCGTGGGCGCGTGGACAGGCATGGGGACTGTACGGTTATACAATGATGTATCGCGAAACAGGGTTAAAGGAATTTTTAGATCAGGCGGAGAAAATTGCTTCGTTTATTTTGAGCCAACCCGGTATTGAAGAAGGAAATGTTCCCTATTGGGATTTTAACGCTCCTGATATTCCTAATGCACCTTACGACGCCTCTGCCGGAGCCATCATCACTTCAGCGCTTTATGAACTAAGTCAATATTCCGAGCATAAGGAACATTATCTGCAGGTAGCAGACAGAATGTTCTCAAAACTTTCATCTCCAGAGTTTTTAGCGCCGATTGGTGAGAATATGGGTTTCTTGTTGGAACATTCCACCGGTCACCTTCCGGGTAATTCGGAGATTGATGTGCCCCTGGTTTATGCTGATTATTATTTTCTCGAATCGATAGTAAGAAAGCGAAATCTAGACGAACAAAGACAATAAATATGTAGCTAATCAATATAAACCTAACCTTATTTCCAATGAAAATTCGAAATGAAAAAAGACCGGAAACAGGCATTTTAATGTTTTGTGTTCTTTTAATAGGAGAAGGCAGATTATTAAATAGAACAGCACTACGTTTGGGAGTCTTATTTTTCATTTTATTGACATTTTGTGATATTGTTTCAGCCCAACAAGAACCGGGGTTATCGGCTAAAAAGCCCAATGTGCTATTTATTGCGGTTGATGATTTGCGTCCCGAAATAAATTGTTACGGCGCAAAGCAGATGCATACGCCCAATTTGGACCGACTGGCTTCTGATGGAATAATTTTCGAGCGGGCATATTGCCAGCAAGCGGTTTGTGCCCCTTCGCGAAATACAGTATTGACAGGTTTACGCCCTGATGCTTTGGGAATATACGATCTTCAGACTTTTTTCCGAAAGAAGGTTCCGGATGTAATAACCTTGCCCCAGCATTTTAAAAACAATGGATACCACACCGAAGCGATGGGGAAAATCTATCACACAGGACACGGTAATTCAGATGATCGCTTGTCGTGGTCTGTTCCGCATTGGAACCAGGGAACTGTATTGAGAAGAATTGAAAAGATAGCACACGGTGATACTACTGATTTGCAAAGCGATTTTCCAAAAGTAAACAAAGTGAACCTTCCGTGGTACTGTTCTCCTCAGCCCGAAGAAAATATGACAGATGCCGTTATCGCGGATCATGCCGTTGAAAGATTACAACAATTGGCAAACTCAGATACGGCTTTCTGGCAGTAGGGTTTATTAAACCACATTTGCCATTTGTATCTCCCAAAAAATATTGGGATTTGTATGATCCTGAAAAAATAAAAATACCGGAACGAAAAGAGCCGGGGGGAATGCCTGATTTCGCGTTGGCTTCTTTTGGCGAATTACGCAAATACCATGGAATTCCTGCTAAAGGAACGCTTGATGATGAAACCAGCAGAAAACTAATTCACGGGTATTATGCAGCTGTTAGTATGATAGATGCACAACTTGGTAAAATATTGGATGCCCTGAAAGAAAGTGGTTTATCAGAAAATACAATTGTTGTTTTGTGGGGAGACCATGGATGGAAGTTGGGTGATTATGGCAACTGGTGCAAACACTCTAATTTTGAGGTGGATACAAATGCTCCGTTGTTCTTTTCGGTTCCGTGGCTGAATAAAAATGTAAAAACAAAGTCATTGGCAGAATTTGTAGATATTTATCCAACACTGTGCGATTTGGCCGGTTTGGAAAAGCCTCAATTCCTTGAAGGAGAAAGTTTGCTCCCCATTCTTGAAAATCCGAAAGCGGAAGTAAATAAAGTTGCAATTAGCCAGTACCCAAGAGGAAAATCGTTGGGATACGATTATAAGAGTGAGCTGATGGGATACAGCATCCGAACTTCGAAATACCGTTTCACACGTTGGCAGAAATATGAAAATTCAAAAGAAATAGTTGCAATAGAATTATTGAATTAGGCATTTAAGCAATAAATTTTGTACGGCAACGGCTCTGCTTTGACCATCCTGCGCAGAAGGTTGTCAAAGATGCCATCCTTCATGTTGCTCCGGTTGAAACGGTAACA
>JBKEDN010000246.1:0-3452 GCA_047975435.1 Draconibacterium sp.
TCTGGAAACCTGGCCTGAAAATCAAAAATCGTTAGGCTTTTAAATTGTTGCTCCATATTATTATTGTTAGATTCCCCCAATTTACTGATTTTTTAGTTATTGACAAAATGCCTAATTCAAACATTTTAATCTTGCTTCGTTTGAATTCTCGCAGAACTACCTGTATTTCTACGACTTACTCGAAAAAGCCAACCTGTTTCTGAATAACATTGTTGCCACGGCCGACCGGGGTTTTGACGATGAAAAAGTTCGCTGGTATTTAAGCGCTCCGGTTGACGATGGCGGACAGTGGATTAATTTTGTAAACCTGGCCAATAAATACGGGATGGTACCGAAAGAAGCCATGGAAGAGACTTACTCAAGCGAGAATACAGCCTGGATGACCAAATTACTAAAACGTAAGCTGCGTGAACAGGCGCTTGAATTGCGCGATATGAAAAATGAGGGTAAAAAAGATGAGCAAATCGAAGCCCGGAAAATTGAAATGCTAAGTACTATTTATCGGATGCTGGTGCTCAACCTGGGCGAACCACCCCTTTCATTCGATTACCGGTTTAAAAACAAGGATGGAAAACTATCGGAAAAACAGCATTATACCCCGAAATTGTTTATGCAGGAAGTACTGGGAACCACTACGCTTAGCGATTATGTAATGCTGATGAACGATCCTTCGCGCCCCTACTGGAAACACTACGAAGTAGAAAATTACCGTAACGTTCAGGAAGGCGAAAACTGGCATTATGTGAATCTTCCGAATGAAATTATCAAGCAATTTTGTATTGAATCGATAAAAAACGATGAAGCCATGTACACCTCATGCGATGTGGGGAAACAATTGCGCAAGGATTTCGGGGTGCTGGATGTGAATAACTTCAATTACGAGGCAGTTTACAACGTTCCTTTTAAAATGAACAAAGCCCAACGGATACAAACCAAAGAAAGTGGCTCAAGCCATGGTATGTCGCTAATTGCAGTTGAGGTGGATAAAAATGAAAAACCACTGAAATGGCAATTTGAAAATAGTTGGGGCGAGCAGGCCGGAGAAAAGGGCTATCTCACTTTTACAGATGCCTGGTTTAACGAGTATATGTTCCGGATTGTAGTGAATAAAAAATTCATCAGCAAAGAAGTACTGGACATTTACCACAAAAAAGCAGAAATGCTTCCACCATGGGATCCGATGTTTTAGACAGTCTGGCTGATGAACATAAAATGCCCCCATTCGTTAAAAAACCGGAAGCTTTGGCTTTCTGAAGATATTTACTGTTATAAACCGACTGCCGGAAAATAAATGGTTGCTGTGCAAACAATCATTCAAAATGTAAAATTTAAATTCTTTTCTTTGTAGTCATACTAAGCTATTCAAAATTGTTGCATGAGGAAGTTATTTGAATCTATAGGGAAATTCATTACCAAAGTTATCGACTGGTTTTATTTTCCTTTTCTCCACTTTATTCCCCCGGAGGTTTTTCGCTATGCTGCAACGGGCGGTGCAAACACCCTCTTCGACCTTCTTCTGTACTTTATTTTTTACCAGTATGTTCTTGATATGCAAGTTGTGGAATTGGGCTTTGTAGCCATAAGTGCACACATTGCAGCCTTTCTGATGGTTTTCCCCATTACATTTACTACCGGTTTCCTGCTAGCAAAATACGTTACTTTCACGGCTTCTGAGTTAAAAGGCCGTATTCAACTTTTCCGCTATTTGGTAACGGTGGCCGGGTCTATTTTTCTGAATTATGTATTTCTCAAGTTTTTTGTTGAATACTGTAAATTGTACGCGCCTGTTTCTAAACTCTTAACCACACTGCTTGTTGTAATATACAGTTACATTGCACAACGGTATTTTAGTTTTCGAACAGCAAACATGCAACTGGTAACGCGTAGCAACTCGTAATTTTTTTGTAGCCGGATAATTTACTTTCCCCAAAATATTTATCTTTAGTTGACCTATGCAAGAGACACGGCAAAAATATTATCCTACTATTTTACAGGGAATTCACCTGGTAATTCTCTACATTTTTATCCAGACAATTGTTGATTTTCCGCTGGCTTTGATCGATTATTACACCGGTACGGAATATTTGTACAATCCTATCAAGAAAATTGCGCTGGGAGTTGGCTCGGTGGTATTTATCCTTTTGTACGGAATCCGGAAATCAAAATCTCCGGTACTACAGATTTTTCCGTTTAAACGCTTTAATCCGCTTATTTTTATACCGGTAATTGCATTTTTGTGGGGTGCGCATAATTTTCTGGATGTAGTAAA
Organism: Draconibacterium sp.; assembly: GCA_047975435.1. Lineage (GTDB taxonomy): Bacteria > Bacteroidota > Bacteroidia > Bacteroidales > Prolixibacteraceae > Draconibacterium. The sequence continues at coordinate 2,270 of JBKEDN010000246.1, forward strand.
CGAAAAAATTGAAAAGCTGCTTCCGGCCCCACCGTGGTTCTGGGAAATGTTTAACCGCATTTTTGAAGGCGACTTTGGTTTTGTGGGTGCATTTATGAAAGTATGCATCATTGCCCCCATTGTTGAAGAACTGATTTTCAGAGGCTTACTTTTTAGCGGATTCCGAAGAAACTACAACGGTTTTGTCGCGGTTTTTATGTCGGCGCTGTTGTTTTCGTTGTTTCACCTCAACCCGTGGCAAATGCCGGCAACCTTTGTACTCGGCCTTTTGCTGGGCTGGCTAATGTTGCGGACCAACAATATTTTAGTTGCCATCCTGGGGCACTCCATCAACAACACACTGGTATTGCTTTCGGTTACTTACTGGCAGCAAATCAGGGAATATCCGGTTTATCTGCAGGAAAAAGGACAGCTGCTTTATCAAAGCGGGCTGATTATCGGATTATCGGTTTTACTGATCATTCTTACGAGCATTCCCTGGTTTCGCAAAAACCGAAAATTATCGTGAGTTCACCGATTACATTCAAGGGCGGTTGCTTCAAAAAAGTATATTTAAACACAAACATTTAATTTGAAAACATGGATTTTTTACTCATATTTTTTGGGGCCCTGTTTATGATTGCAGGTATTGCAGGCTGTGTTTTACCAATTATTCCCGGTCCGCCGTTAAGCTATATTGGTTTGCTGTTGTTGCATTTTACTTCGCGTTACCAGTTTTCTACCAGGTTTCTGATTATTTGGGCAATAATTACGGTTGTGGTTTATGCCATCGATTATATGATTCCGATATGGGGGACAAAACGCTTTGGTGGCAGTAAACGGGGCGTTTGGGGAAGTTTGATCGGACTTGTAATCGGGCTCTTCTTTTTTCCGCCGCTGGGTATTATTATAGGTCCTTTTGCAGGTGCAGTTATTGGCGAACTAACTGCCGGCCACGACCATAAACTAGCCTTAAAATCAGGCTTTGGTTCGTTTGTCGGATTCTTGCTTGGAACGCTTATGAAACTCATTGTTTCCGGATTAATGACCTGGCATTTTGTAAAAGTGTTTTTTACATAAATGTTTAGAGACTGTTTAAAATTTATCGAATCATTCTATTATTCGTCTTTTTCACTACTTCTGCGTTGAAATTTCCTTAAATAGCTGGTGCTATTCGCGTCAATTCCGCCTTGAATTAGTAAAA
>JBKEDN010000256.1:0-33334 GCA_047975435.1 Draconibacterium sp.
CTGGCTATTGCCCACAACCTGGGGAAATTGGCCAAAGCAATAGCCCAAAATGGCTCAAATAAGCTTGCGTATGGCTATGATCTCATTATTATGCAAACACCCAGCTTATCACAAACCAAAACACATACAAAAATCACATTCCATACAAATTGACATCTGTCCGCAAAAAACAACAGACCGCCCTTTTGGGACCGCCTCTTTATAATCTGTTTAATTATTCCCTTAAAACCATTTCTAAAAAGGGGAGAAATGATGCTTAAGAAATACAACCAATGAGTAGGGCTTAAACCGGAATTATTACAACGGCAAAGAAGAAAAATTAAATTATTTTTGGAAAAACATTACAAAAGATATGCGAAAGAAGGAGTTATTTGACCGGGTGATAGAATATTTCGAAAAAACAATGCCGATTGCAGAAACGGAACTGGCTTATCAAAATGCGTTTGAATTGATCGTTGCAGTTATTTTATCGGCACAATGTACCGATAAGCGTGTAAATTTGATCACGCCCGAGTTGCTCAAGCGTTTTCCAACACCTTACAAAATGGCAGAAGCCGAACCCGCAGAAGTGTTTGATTATATTAGGAGTTGTTCTTACCCGAATAATAAGGCAAAACACTTGGTAGGAATGGCACAGAAACTTATTGAACTTTACAACGGAGAGGTTCCGAGTGATGTGGATGAGTTGCAAAAACTACCGGGAGTAGGGCGAAAAACGGCGAACGTAATTGCTTCGGTAGTTTACAATAAACCTGCACTGGCGGTTGATACACATGTTTTTCGTGTTGCAGCCCGTATTGGTTTAAGTACCAATGCTAAAACTCCTTTAGCGACTGAAATGCAATTGATGAAATTTATTCCTGATGAGTTGGTTCCCAAAGCACATCACTGGCTTATTTTACATGGGCGTTATACTTGCCTGGCCCGAAAACCGAAATGTGAAAAGTGCGGTTTAACTGAGATTTGCAAGTATTATCAGAAAGAAGTGGCGGTAAAATAAGTTATTTCAATAACACAGCTTCAAAAAAATACCCGATGAGAAAATCCCCACCGGGTTGAATTACTTTATCTATGGAAAACTAAATTATAGTCCTTTTGCCAGCATATAATAAACTTCGTTCCATTTCAGTTCCTTCTTAAATTCTGAAACTTTTGTGTCTTTATCAATAATTACAAACTCCACATCGGCATATTCTGCAAATGTTTCAATGTAATCGGGTGTTAGTGCCAGTGTAAAAACGGAGTGGTGTGTGCCACCTGCATAAATCCATGCGGCAGCACCATCCGCCAGGTTGGGTGCCGGTTTCCAGAAAGCAGAAGCAACCGGTAATTTTGGCATTTTCTCAAGTGGTTCTATTACATCAAGCGTATTTACGATCAACCTGAAACGGTTCCCCATGTCAATCATGGTTACATTCATGGCATCGCCGGTTGCACTTTCAAATATCAGGCGGGCAGGAGCATCTTTTCCACCAATTCCAAGAGCTTGTACTTCCAAACGCGGTTTTTGAGCTGCAATGGTTGGACAAATTTCCAGCATGTGAGCTCCCAGAACAGCTTCGTTAGCCGGATCCAGATGGTACGTATAGTCTTCCATAAAAGAACTTCCGCCTTTCATTCCGGCCGACATCGTTTTAATAATACGAAGCAAGGCAGCTTGTTTCCAGTCGCCCTCGGCACCAAAACCATATCCGGCTTCCATTAATCGTTGAGAAGCAAGGCCCGGCAACTGGCTCAATCCTGTTAAATTTTCGAAGTTGGTTGTAAATGCTTTGAAGTTGCCATCTTTCATAAAACGTTTCAACGCAATTTCATACCGCGCCTGAACCTTTACATTTTCATGAAATTCGCCACCCGGTTTGCAGTTTTCTGCTACCTCGTAAAGTGTTTCGTATTCATTATATAGTTCAGCAACTTCGGCATCCGTAACTTTGTCGATATAAGCCACAAGATCACCTACCCCAAAAGCGCTTATTTGCCATCCGAATTTAATCTGGGCTTCAACTTTGTCGCCTTCAGTAACTGCCACTTCACGCATATTATCACCAAAGCGAGCTACTTTCAATCCCTGCGAATCGGCCCATCCAATGGCTGTACGACACCAGCTTGCTACCTGATCCTGAACTTTTTCATCGGCCCAGTGCCCAACCACCACCTTTCGGTTTTTGCGCATGCGGGCATTAATAAAACCATATTCGCGCCCACCGTGGGCACTCTGGTGCAGGTTCATATAATCCATGTCGATTTCGCTCCACGGAAGATCGCGGTTAAACTGTGTATGAAGATGCATGTATGGTTTACTGAGCGCTTTCAAACCGCCAATCCACATTTTGGCCGGTGAAAAAGTGTGCATCCAGGTTATAATACCAATGCAGTTTTTGTTGGCGCTGGCCTGAACGCAAATATCAAGGATTTCATCGGGTGTTTTTACTACAGGTTTAAAAATTATCGACACCGGGAATTTTCCCGAGGCGTTAAAACCTTCCACAATTTTTGAAGAGTCGTCGTCAACCTGTTGTAATGTTTTGGGGCCATATAAGTGCTGGCTACCGGTTACGAACCAAATTTCCATCTGTTTTATGTCTGCCATCTTTTATTGATTTAATATTGAATGCTAATGTAACAATTATTCGTATAAACGTAAAATTCACACTTTTAAAAAAATATAAAAAAATCCCAGGTACATGATACCTGTTTTTTATGCCAGGTTACGGGCGGTTTCGGAAATGATGTTCCAGGCTTCTTTAATATGATGAAGTTCGGTATGTGTTTGTCCAATACTCATTCGAAGTACAATCCGGTTGTTTAGCTTTGTGTGGGTAAAGTATATTTTCCCTTTTTCGTTGATGGCATTCATTAATTTCATATTGAAATCATCACCTTTTTTATGTCGGAAGCAAACGAGGTTGAGTGGTGGCTCAACAAACAATTCAAAATTGTCCGATTCTTTTATCCATTGTGTGAACTGCCCGGATAATTCAACATGTTTTCGAATATGAAATTGTAGCCCTTCAATACCATAATGGCGGATTACAAACCATAGCTTTAGCGATCGGAAACGGCGTCCCAGCTGGACATGCCAGTCGCGGTAGTCAAAAACAGCGCCCGATTCAGTAGCTTTGTTTTTTAAATATTCCGGTAAAATCGAAAAGGTATGGATCAGTTCATTCCGGTTACCCACCCAAAATACATCACAGTCAAAATTGGTAAACATCCATTTATGCGGGTTGAAAACAAAGCTGTCGGCAAGTTCAACTCCATCCATGAAATGTCTGAATTCGGGACAAAGCATAGCTGTTCCCGACATTGCTCCATCAATATGAAACCAGCAGTTTTCCTGTTGTGCAATTTCACCAATTTTTCTTAGCGGATCCATGGCGTTTGACGAAGTAGTTCCGAGTACCCCACAGATAAAGAAAGGGAGGAGCCCGGCATTTTTGTCTTTTTGGATTTGTTTGGCAAGTAACCCGGGACGCATCGCAAATTGTTCATCAACGTCAATTAAGCGGAGATTGGCTTTTCCGATACCGGCCATTTTTATGGCTTTTTCGAGCGACGAATGTGTTTGTGTTGAAATGTAGGCAACCAGTTTTTGACGTACACCTGTTTGGTTCGACTCAAATTTGGTTGCCCGTTCGCGTGCGGCAATTACCGCTGTTAATGCTGATGTAGATGCAGTATCCTGAATTACACCGCCACCGGTTGAAGTTGATTTGAATTTCCCGGGCATTCCCATTGCCTGTGCCAGCCAGTCGAGTACCCGTGTTTCCAATTCGGTTGCTGCCGGACTGGTGGCCCAAATCATTCCCTGAACACCAAGGCCCGATGAAACCAGATCTCCCAAAATAGAAGGGAAAGATGTATTGGAAGGAAAGTAGGCATAAAAATGAGGCGATTGCCAATGCGTGATTCCCGGCATGATCTTTTCATTCATGTCTTTCATCATTTCGCTTATTGGCTCACCCGTAAGTGGCGGATTTTCAGGAAGTGAAGAAATGATTTCCCCTGGTTTTACTTGCGAAAGAACCGGGTATTTTTCGATATTTTCGTAATAATCGGCAATCCAGTCGATAATTTTCTTTCCTTCTTCCCTGAACTGTCCGGGAGTCATATGGTAGCTCGTTTCTTTCAAGGTTACATGTTTTTATTGATTTACGTAAAGATATCAATTAATGCGAGAACCTATTTTGAGCAATGGTAAAAATTAAGATTGCATTGGCACATCATCGGATCAATGACGGATTGAGAAATCGAAGCAAACAGTGCCTCCCTGTATTTTTACTTTTTGGATGTTGGTAACGTGCGAAAGAGACGGCCCGATTTGAAGGAAATCAGTAAAAGTACTGATGTTAACTTCATCTCCCTGTACCAACGCAAGAACAGAACCATCGGATAAATTCCTCACCCAGCCTTTCAGCCCTAAAAGATCGGCCTGTTTCTTTGCATAGTATCGGAACCCGACTCCCTGAACTCTTCCGGTTACTTTAATTTCGTATTGTTCCATAGATGTAAAACGGATGATAACCTGAAGTTGTTCTCAAATTATTTTTACTTAAAATTATAAAGGCCTGACGAAACATTTGTTAAGTTTTAGGCGAACGAGAACATTTCGATGTTAAAATAGTTGTTTTGGAAAGGATTATGTTCTTTAAAAAAGTAATTTTGCATCAGGATATTTAGAAAGGAAGGGAAATGGAAATTTTAAAAGTGATTTTACTAGCTGTTGCGCTGGTTGCCATTGGAATTTTTGGAATGGCAGTTCGCATTGTATTTTTAAAAGGCGGCAAATTTGTGAATACACATGTAAGTGGGAATAAATACCTGAAACGTCAGAAAGTTCATTGTGCGCAAACACAAGATAAAATTGAACAGCGAAATGCGTGGCGCGAAGTAAATTATAAGAATACAACTTTTGCTCAAGATCTGAAAGCCGGTAAATAACCGGTTTTTTTGTGTCTTTCTCGGGCCGGTTTTATTTTGCCATGTACTGAGAAAAACCTTCCGACATATAAATCTGGTTTTCTCCCTGGTCATCAGCATAAATAAAATAGATATCAAGCCCGGGAATTTTACGGGCCACTTCAATCCCCGCATCTTTTCCTAAAACCATAAAAGCGGTGGCAAATGCATCGGCTGTCATACAATCGTTTGCCAGAACAGTAGAGCTAAGCACACTGTGCTGTACTGGATAACCTGTTGCGGGATCGATGGTGTGTGCATATTTTTTGCCGTTTTCCTCGTAAAAATTCAGATAATTTCCGGAAGTGGCCAGTGCATGGTCCGGAAGACGGATTGCAGCACTCAGATCGTTTTGGAAAGGATCTTCAATCGGTTTGCGAATGCCAATTGTCCAGGTCCGGCCTTTTTCATTATTTCCTTTGGCAACAACTTCTCCACCTATATCAATCATGTAATTTTTGCATCCTTTTTGTGTTAGAAATTCACCGATTAGGTCGCAGGTATAACCTTTGGCAATAGCACTCATATTCAGTTGTATTTCCGGAATGTCTTTCTCAATTTTTCCATCGGTAATTCGTATTTTTTGATAGCCGGTAAGCGCTTTCAGCGAATCAACTATTTCCTGTGTCATTTTTTTACGGTGTTCGGGGCCAAATCCCCAGGCATTGATAAGCGGCGCGGCGGTAATGTCAAAAGCACCGTTGGTAATTTTTGAAATTTCTTCAGCCTTATTAAAGCAGGTAATAAATTCGGGTTCTAGTTTTACTTTTTCATTCCGGTTTACCTTCGAAATGGTCGATTCTTTTTCATAATGAGAAAAGATAAGCGTTAACCGGTGAAATTCTTCATCAATCTTCTCCTGAAGATCCGATCCGTCGGGACTTTCATATTTTATGCTGTAATAGGTTCCGTAAACCGTTCCGTTGTTGGCAATGTATTTTGCAGTGGGCTGGCCGCAGGCTGAAACAAGGAACAGTGCAGCTATCAATACTGAGATTTGTATCTTCATTCTGTTGTGTTTATTTCGATGGAATCTTATGTCTTCCCTGTAATTTGGTCGTAAAATTAGTATTTTCATACAGTGCTCAGATTGATTTTACTAATTAAAATTGCAGTCATTCATTATTATAGATCCCCGGTATTGCTTTAAAGTTATTGTATAAGTTACAAAAAAGTAAGCCGGCTTTTGATTTTCAGTTGCGATTTAGTAATATTGATGCCTCTGAAATTCGTATGGTTAGTTTCAGTATTCAAAATCAAAAAAAACTAGTAAGCCAGCAATGAAATTAACAAGCATTGACATTGTAATCATTTTTGCCTACCTGGTATCGACAGTCATTATTGGCTTGGTACTCAAAAAAGTGGCTCAAAAAAGTAAGTCAAATTATTTATTGGGAGGAAACAAGCTGCCCTGGTACATGTTGGGTTTGTCCAACGCATCGGGTATGTTTGATATTTCCGGAACCATGTGGCTTGTAACACTATTGTTTGTTTATGGTTTAAAAAGTATCTGGATTCCTTGGCTTTGGCCGGTTTTTAACCAGATTTTTTTGATGGTTTTTCTGAGTATCTGGCTACGGCGCTCGAAGGTAACCACCGGGGCCGAGTGGATTAATACCCGCTTTGGCCGCTCGGTTGACAGCAGCCTTTCGCACGGGGTGGTAGTGGTTTTTGCTCTTATTCTTTGTTTGGGCTATTTGGCTTACGGCTTTATCGGACTCGGAAAATTTGTAATGATTTTTATTCCCTGGGATATTGTTCAGCCCCATTTGCCGTTTCAGGTGCCACTTGAATATGTACCACATGTGTATGGAATAGCTTTTACACTATTTGCCGTGTTTTATGCAGTAATTGGGGGAATGACCAGTATTGTGTGGGCCGACGTGTTGCAATACATTATCATGACCATCTCCGCGATTCTGATTGGAGTGCTGGCGATGAAAGCACTTGCCGTGGAAACACTTCATGTTCCGGAAGGGTGGTACTCTCCGTTTTTCGGCTGGCGGCTCAACGACCTCGACTGGTCGGGGATAATTAATGAAGTGAATTCAAAAATAAGTAGCGACGGCTATTCGCTTTTTTCCATCTTTTTTATGATGATGTTGTTTAAAGGCTTGCTGGTTTCGCTTGCCGGCCCTTCTCCTAGCTACGACATGCAAAAGATACTTTCAACCAAATCGCCCAAGGATGCTGCCAAAATGAGTGGTTTTGTATCGGTAGTGCTTATGCCAATCCGTTATTTTATGATTGCAGGTTTTGCAATACTGGCCATTTTATATTACGATAAACTGAACCTGCTGGTAGCCGGGCAGATCGATTTTGAACAAATTCTTCCATCGGCCATTGCCGAGTTTGTCCCGGTTGGTTTTATGGGGCTTTTGCTTGCCGGGTTACTGGCGGCATTTAACTCCACCTTTGCCGGAACGCTGAATGCTGCGCAGGCCTACATTGTAAACGATATTTACCTGAGGTACGTGAAGCCGGAAGCCGATAATCGCCAGATAAAAAATATGAACTACATAACCGGGGTAGTGGTGGTTATCATCAGCATTATTTTTGGAGTGTTTGCGCAAGACGTAAACAGCATGTTGCAATGGATCGTTTCGGGACTTTACGGAAGCTACGTAGTCTCTAACGTACTGAAATGGTACTGGTGGCGTTTTAACGGCTATGGTTATTTTTGGGGAATGGTGTTTGGATTAATCCCTGCACTTATCTTCCCGCGTATAACCGATACACTCGATCTTTACTATTTCCCATGGTTATTCATCATCTCGCTGGCAGGTGCTTTGCTGGGAACACTCCTTACCAAACCAACCGACGAAGCGACACTGAAAGAATTCTACAGAACCGTTAACCCATGGGGTTTTTGGGGCCCGATAAGGGATAAAGTAGTAGCCGAAAATCCGGGATTTGTACCGAACAATACTTTCAAACGCGACATGTTGAATGTAGTTCTTGGAACGATCGGACAAACAGCACTGGTTGCGCTTCCAATATACATTGTTTTACAAGATGCTGTCCCGATCTGGATTACCATCGGAATTGCTGTGGTGTGTGGTTATATTTTGAAAAAGACATGGTGGGATACACTCCCCGAACAATAATAGCTGACTTATGGTACCTGCAAAAGAACAATTCGAAAAGAGGCTTTCTGAATTAAAGAAACAACACGAAAAGCTTCTGAAAAAAAAGAATAAAAGAATAACAAAAGAATACAACGGAATTTATTACCGCTACAAGCGGCCGGTTTTAACGGCTGCACATGCACCTTTGCATTGGCGTTTCGATTTAAATTTTGAAAGCAATCCGTATTTGATGCAACGTATTGGTGTGAATGCCACGCTAAACAGCGGTGCCATTTACTTAAATGGAAAATACCTGCTGATGGTGCGCACCGAAGGCTGGGACCGCAAATCATATTTTGCAGTAGCCGAAAGCCCAAACGGGGTTGATAATTTTCGTTTCTGGGAGCGGCCGGTTACTTTACCCGAAACCGGAGAACCGGATACCAATGTGTATGACATGCGCCTCACACAGCACGAAGACGGTTGGATTTACGGCGTATTCTGTTCCGAAAGAAAAGACCTTAGTGCTCCCCAAGGAGATACTTCTATGGCAACGGCCAGTGGTGGTATTGCCCGCACCAAAGACCTGGTAAACTGGGAACGTTTACCCGATTTTATTTCGCACCACGGACAACAACGAAACCTGGTGCTTCATCCCGAATTTGTGGATGAAAAATACGCTTTCTACACCCGTCCGCAGGATGGTTTTATTGAAGTTGGCGGCGGTGGCGGAATCGGCTGGGCGCTGGTTGACGACATAACAAATGCGGAAGCACCCGAAGAAATTATTATCGACGAGAAGATCTATCACACCATAAAAGAGTTAAAAAACGGACAGGGGCCTGCCCCCATTAAAACGGATAGAGGCTGGCTGCATTTGGCGCACGGCGTTCGCGGTTGTGCGGCTGGTTTGCGTTATGTGCTGTTTATGTTTATGACCGATTTGGAAGACCTGTCGAAAGTAATTGCCCGCCCGGGAGGTTATTTTATGGCACCCGAAGGGGAGGAGCGAATCGGTGATGTTTCCAACGTACTTTTTACCAACGGCTGGATTCGCAACCAGAACGATGAAGTGTTTATTTATTACGGATCTTCTGATACCCGGATGCATGTGGCAACAACTACTGTTAATCAGCTGATTGATTACTGCATGAATACCCCGGAAGATGGATTTCGATCGGCTGTCAGCGTACAAACCATCAATAAACTAATCGATAAAAACCAGGGGATGTATTAACCTGAAGTTGCTTTCAGATAAAAACCAGACAAAGACATTACTTTTTGTGAAAATATTTTAGAATTGAATGGAGCTTATTAACTTTAGAAACTTTGAGAAGTTAAAAATTCATTCAATTTTATTATGTCAGCAACAAAAATGTATAACTGGGCTGTTCTGGGTTGTGGAAAGATTGCCCGAAAATTTGTCGGCGATCTGAAACTTTTGCCGAATGCAAAGCTATATGCCGCAGCCGCACGTGAGTTATCCCGTGCACAGGAATTTGCCAGCGAATTTGGTTTTGAAACAGCTTATGGCAGCTACGAAGCTTTGGTTCAGGATCCCAATGTAGATGTAATCTATATTGCCACGCCACATTCGCATCATCGCGAACATGCTCTGTTGTGCCTGCGCAACAAAAAAGCTGTTTTGTGCGAAAAAGCACTGGCTATCAATTCAAACGAAGTAGAAGAAATGATGGAGTGTGCCCGCGAAAACAATACTTTTTTTATGGAAGCATTCTGGACCATGTTCCAGCCTAGTTACCGAAAGGCAATGGACATTCTGCGTTCCGGCGAATTGGGTAAAATAAAAATTGTGCGTTCCGATTTTGCCTTTAATGCACCTTATCTCGAAGACAAACGCCTCTATAATATTAAATTGGGTGGAGGTTCGTTGCTCGATATTGGTATTTACCCGGTTTTTGCGGCGCTAACTTCGCTGGGCCTGCCCGAAACGATCAAAACCTTTGCCGATTTCAGTCCTACCGGTTCAGAAGAAAGCATCAGTGTAATTTGTAAATACGAAGACGGTGCCATGGCAAACCTGACTTCGAGTTTCTCGTCCTATTCACCCACGCAAACCGAATATTTCTGCGAAAAAGGATATATGGTGCTTAATCCGCGGTGGTTTACTCCTACACACATTACCGTTTGGAAAGAAGGTGACGAGGTAAGCACTTATCCAAATAATCATAAAGAGGGGTGGGGCTACCAGTATGAAGCTGAACATGTGATGGAATGCCTAGATCAGAATTGGATTGAAAGCCCGCTGATGAGCTGGCAAATGAGCCGTAACCTGATGAAGTTTCTTGACCGGATACGAATCGATGCAGGGATCTTTTTTCCTGATCACGATACAAATTTGTTTTTCTAGAAAATTATGCAAAAACGGGTGAAGTAAACAGGCAGTATTTTTTGTTTTATTCTGCTTTGATAAAAACATTATAATAAACTGTTTTCATTTTAAATTGTGTGTTTTACTTTAAAAATTAATTGAATCTTAATAATAATTTACAACTTTATGCCCTGTAAATCAGTAGTATGTTGCAGTGGTTGATAATCGCCGGGAATTATGTGAATGATGTAGTTTGTTTTTTTTGCAAACTTCGTACATTTGCGACAACGTTAATGTTTAATTATTAAAAATTTCATTGTTATGGCATACAAAATTTCAGATGAATGTATTGCATGCGGAACTTGTATAGATGAGTGCCCTGTTGACGCTATCTCAGAAGGTGATATCTACACCATTGATGCGGATCTTTGTACCGACTGTGGTTCTTGTGCAGAAGTTTGCCCGACCGAAGCAATTTCTATTGACGAATAGCCGGACAACATAAAGAAATTCAAAAAAGCCCGTTAGCCAGTTGACTGACGGGCTTTTTTTGTGCCTGCCTGAAACCCGTTTTGGGTCGTTAAATGAGCTCAATAACCACTCCTTTGCATAATATTTATGATTACTTTTTCTCTGCGTTGTAGAATCATTTATAATGGGAATAAAATTATTACGTTAATCAGAAACATTCCGGATATTTGATTTATACGCGTTAGGGCTTGATTTGTTAAAGCAATTTCGTACCTTATTAATTAAAATATGAGTAGGTTACACAGTCAAATAAATATCTTGACGGATTCGTTTTTTTTTTTTTTGAAAGTGAAAAATTCAAATATCAATTAACAAATTGTTGGAACCTGCCAAAAACTGTTCTGATTATTAAAAGATGAGTTGTTGTGCCGGGCAATATGGAACACCGCTTTGGCAAGAAATAAAAAAGGACTAAGATATGAAGCTACTTCTGGAAAATATAAAAGAGCTTATTCAGGTAGAGGACGATCCTGTGCATTATAAAGCCGGGAAGGAAATGGCAAAGGTGAACACAATAAAGAATGCTTTTGTAATTATTCGTGACGAGATTATCGAAGAATTTGGCAGAATGGATCAGTTGAAAGATGTTTATCGTGACGATGATCTACTGATTGAAATTGACTGTTCCAACCGCCTTGTTTACCCTTCGTATTGTGATTCGCACACTCATTTGGTTTATCCGTCGTCGCGCGAAAAGGAGTTTATTGACCGGATTAAGGGCCTTTCGTACGAAGAAATTGCGCGTCGGGGCGGCGGGATTTTGAATTCAGCCAAACGTTTGCACGATACTTCCGAAGAAGAACTTTTTAACGATGCAATGGAGCGTATTGTTGAAATTATGAAACTGGGAACCGGAGCTGTGGAGATAAAGAGTGGTTACGGTCTTAATACCGAAGATGAACTCAAAATGCTTCGGGTAATACGTTGGATCAAGGAAACAGCGCCGATTTGTGTACGCTCTACCTTTTTAGGTGCCCATGCAATTCCTGTGGAGTATAAAAACAATCCATCCAAATATGTTGATGTGGTTATTAATGAAATGATCCCGCAGGTAGCTGCCGAAGAGCTGGCAGATTATATTGACGTATTTTGTGACAAAGGATTTTTTTCGGTAGAAGATACTGAGCGGATTTTAATGGCCGGTATCAAACATGGATTAAAACCAAAAATTCATGCCAACGAATTAGGCTTAACCGGAGGTGTTCAGGCAGGTGTGAAATATGGGGCACTTTCAGTCGATCATCTTGAATTTATTGAAGAAAATGAAATTGCTGCATTGAAAGGAAGTGAAACGATGCCGACAGTTTTGCCGGGTGCAGCTTTTTTTCTTGGGATGAAACTGTCGCCGGTACGCGAAATGATTGATGCCGGACTTCCAATTGCCCTGGCGTCAGACTTTAATCCCGGGTCATCGCCCAGTGGAAACATGAACCTGATCGCTTCAATGGGATGTATAAAATACAAGATGCTTCCGGAAGAGGTGATCAATGCCACCACCATCAACTCAGCTTATGCAATGGGAATTAGCGATGCTTATGGCAGTATCGCCCGTGGGAAAATAGCCAATTTATTTATTACATCCGAAATCCCGGGAATCGAATATCTTCCCTATTATTATGGCTCGAACCTGGTAGAAACGGTTATTCTGAACGGAGAAATTCAGACATTCGAACGCTGTTAAAAATCATTCTCTTTCCTTAATGCTTGTTCTAAATTAGCCCATCAAAAGGGAATAAAAGCACATTGCCAAATGTTGCTGAATAAGAAAAAATTATGAAGAAAATTATTGAATGTGTGCCTAATTTTTCTGAAGGGCGCGATATGGGCATAATCAAGGAAATTACAAATGCCATTGAAAGCATTGCCGGTATTAGTTTGCTTGATGTTGATCCGGGAAAAGCAACCAACCGTACGGTGGTAACTTTTGTCGGCGAACCCGATGAGGTGATAGAAGCTGCTTTCAGAGGAATAAAGAAAGCTGCCGAAGTGATTGATATGAGCAAACACAAGGGCGAACACCCACGCTTTGGCGCTACGGATGTTTGTCCGCTGGTACCCGTTGCCAACGTAAGCATGGAAGAAGCGGTGGAATATGCACGAAAACTTGCTGAAAGGGTAGGCAGGGGGTTGGGAATTCCTGTGTTCTGTTACGAATTTGCTGCTTTCAGCGAAAAAAGAAAAAGTTTGGCAAACTGCCGCTCGGGCGAGTACGAAAGTTTGAAAGACCGAATTTCGACGGCTGAATGGAAACCTGATTTTGGCCCCGATTCCTGGAATGAACTTGTAAAGGGAAGCGGTGCGACAGCCATTGGTGCCCGTAATTTTTTGGTGGCTTACAATGTAAACCTAAACACAACTTCTACCCGAAGGGCCAATGCCATTGCTTTTGATATCAGGGAAGCAGGCCGTGTTTTACGTGAAGGAGATCCAATTACTGGCAAAATTGTAACCGACGAAAACGGCGATCCGGTGAGGATTCCGGGAAGTTTAAAGAAAACACGCGCGATTGGCTGGTACATTGAAGAATACGGCGTTGCACAGATTTCAATAAATCTAACCGATATTTCGGTAACTCCTGTTCATGTTGCTTTTGATGAGGTGTCAGAAAAAGCCCGCGCACGTGGACTTCGGGCAACCGGTTCCGAGTTGGTTGGATTGATTCCTTTGCAGGCGATGTTGGATGCCGGAAAATATTTTCTTCGTAAACAACAGCGTTCCACCGGAATTTCGGATGAGGAAATTATAAAAATTGCTGTGAAATCGTTGGGGCTGGATGAGTTGGGGCCCTTCGATCCGCGAAAGAAAATAATTGAATACCTTATTGAAGATAAGACTGCACGGAAGCTGGTGGATATGACCCTGACTCAGTTTAAAGATGAAACAGCTTCTGAATCACCGGCACCCGGTGGAGGTTCTATTTCGGCTTATGTGGGAGCGCTGGGTGTAGCGCTGGGCTCAATGGTTGCCAATCTTTCGGCGCATAAACGTGGTTGGGATAATCGTTGGGAAGAGTTCTCGGATTGGGCTGAAACGGGAAAAGTTTATCATGCCGCATTGTTACGTTGTGTTGATGAAGACACCGACGCTTTCAATAAAATAATGGCGGCTTTTGGTTTGCCTAAAACATCTGACCAGGAAAAGGCAGAAAGGAAACAGGCTATTCAGGATGCTACTAAAAATGCCATTGAAGTTCCGCTGAAAGTGATGCAGCTGGCACACGACTCGCTTGAAGTGATGGCAGCCATGGCTGATTTTGGGAATCCAAATTCAGTATCGGATGCGGGTGTTGGTGCATTGTGTGCACGGACTGCTGTTGAAGGCGCGTACCTAAACGTTAAAATTAATGCAGCAGGTTTTGCTGATAAAGAATTTCTGAATGAAAGACTTAAGCTTGCTGACGATTTGTTACTGTCGGCAAAGAAAAAGGAAACAAAAATTTTGGCTGTGGTTTACCATAAAATCGAAGGCTGAAATTCAGTTGATATTTGGGGGATGCGGTAGTTCATAACTTGAGCTACCGCATTAATTTTTCTATTTTCTCAACTACTGTTCCTTTCTCAGTCATTCGAATTATCCAGATTATAGCTTGAATCCATTTTCCCGGACGCGAGACGATTTGTTCGATTTTGGCAACTTTCTGATCACGAATCGATAGCTGCTCCGGCTGGTCAGAATGTTTGTACATTACAAATTCGGTTGCAAATTTCCAGGCGCCGTCGCGAGCTATTTTCATACTAAAATCCACTATGTAATTGTCTATCTTGCCTGAAAGCGAAAGTATTTTCCGTAGAAAAGGCCAGATGGAAGAAAGGTTTTCCTGAACCTCATTGACCATCGATGATAGTATTTCATTGATGTGCTTAAAATCATTTTCCAGTGAACCGATTGTATCGGCGTCCGAAACTTCCGCCGCCGCAATTCCCAGGTCAAGGTTGATATGTGCATTCATTCCGAGCAAGAGTTGCTGAATAACCAGTAACTGTTTGTTTGCTGCCTGTTGAAAAGCTTTTTCCCACGATAACGATACGGGTAGGCCGGAGTGCCAGTCATAGTAAGCATCAATGTAACGTTTGGCAAAGGTCACATCAAGTTTTTCCATTCTGGGGCCATCGTCAAAACGATTGGCTTCAATGCCTTCCTTTACTTCGATTGTAACCCTTTGGTAAAGCGCAGCAAAATACCCCAGTGTATCTTTGTTCTTAATGGATTCCTGAATGATCGAATCAAGGATTTCAATTACGTCGTCGATCGAGTTAACGGGCTTTCTGTTCATGTCTGAAAAGTTATTTCATAAATAAACAGTTCTTTGTCGTAAGAGTTGATTGTGAGTGTAAATAAATTGATATGGGTTTTTATTGGACAGGCTGTTTTGCATTTCCAATAATCAATATTTTAATGTGTCTAAAGTCATTAAAGGAATAGTCGCAGAGCGTGCTTAAAAATAAAAAAGGACAGGTCAACACCCGTCCTTTTCATCTAACTAAACCAATAAAACTAATCAAACCTAAACTTATGAACTAAAACTATGCAACAAAGATACGGTCAGTTTTTGGCTTTTAGGTTAACCAAATGTTAAAAAATGTGTTTTATAACATATCCATAATCTATGTCCGGTCAATCTAATCTATCACAGAAAAAATAGGGAATTGAATCTGAGTAATCATAAAGGAGTGGAGGGTATTAAAGATTTGTAAGTAGAATTAAAATAAAAAAGGACGGGTCAACACCCATCCTTTCATCTAACTAAACCAATAAAACTAATCAAACCTAAACTTATGAACTAAAACTGTGACAAATGTAATATTGTAATTTGTACGACAAGTTAAGTGAATGTTAAAAAGTATGTTTTTCAACATATTTTAACTTTATGGGAGTTTGAGAAAATCTATTTGAAGCAAATGAGTCTTATGTTTTGCGATTTGTGGGTGAATGACAGAATGCGCGACAATAAATAGGGAAGTAATAAAAAAAGGACGGGTCAACACCCATCCTTTCAACTAACTAAACCAATAAAACTAATCAAACCTAAACTTATGAACTAAAACTATGACAAATGTAATATTGTAATTTGTACGACAAGTTAAGCGAATGTTAAAAAATATGTTTTCCAACATATTTTAACTTTATAGGTGTTTGAGAAAATCTATTTGAAGCGAACGAGTCTTTGGTTTTGCGATGAGGGTAAGGAAGAATATAGAATAATACGCAGGTGCAATAATAAAAAAAGGACAGGTCAACACCCGTCCTTTCATCTAACTAAACCAATAAAACTAATCAAACCTAAACTTATGAACTAAAACTATGTAACAAAGATAGGTTAAAAATGAATGTAAAAGGTTAATCAAATGTTAAGAAATCGGATCGATTTATTTGTAAAAATCTATGTGATATAAATATTGTTGATCAATGTGATTGTGTTTTGTGGCATAATGTGTCAATATGCTATTTGGTTGTTTGTGGTTGTAGTATAGGAAAACAAAAAAGGACAGGTCAATACCCATCCTTTCATCTAACTAAACCAATAAAACTAATCAAACCTAAACTTATGAACTAAAACTATGCAACAAAGATAGGTTCAATAATGCGAATGGGGGACGTTGGATACGTTAAAAAGTGTCAAATTGAAGTTGGATGGTATTAAAGTTAACATTACGGAAATATGGCAATAAAAAAGTCCTGCAGTTGTAGCGCAGGACTTTTTGTTTGTAGTTCAGTAAAACTTATTCTTTGCTTTTACTTCCTTCGCCGGAGATCGAATCGCGCATGGATGTATCGGCCATAATATTTTTATATTTCATATAGTCCATAACCCCCAGATTGCCTGTTCTAAAAGCTTCCGAAATAGCAAGTGGCACCTGTACTTCAGCTTCAATTACCTTCGCCCGCGCCTCTTGTGCTTTGGCAATCATTTCCTGCTCAAGTGCAATAGCCATCGCACGTCGTTCTTCCGCTTTGGCTTGTGCAATATTTTTGTCGGCTTCTGCCTGATCGATCTGAAGTACCGCTCCAATGTTTTTTCCAATATCAATGTCAGCAATATCGATGGAAAGTATTTCAAATGCTGTTCCTGCATCCAGTCCTTTTTCCAGTACAACCCGCGAAATAAAATCGGGATTTTCAAGTACTGCTTTATGTGAATGAGATGAACCAATGGAAGATACAATTCCTTCTCCAACACGGGCCAATACTGTCTCTTCGCCGGCACCACCAACCAGTTGTTTAATACTTGCGCGCACCGTAACACGGGCTTTTGCGATTAGCTGGATGCCGTCTTTTGCAACAGCCGTTACGGGAGGTGTATTGATTACTTTTGGGTTTACTGACATTTGAACTGCTTCAAAAACATCGCGCCCGGCAAGGTCGATGGCGGTGGCCATGTTAAAAGGCAGTTCAATGTTTGCTTTAGATGCTGAAACCAGTGCATGTACAACATTTGCTACGTGACCTCCGGCCAGGTAATGTGCTTCCAGTGCATCACGGCTTAACGGAACATCAGCTTTTGTTCCCTCAATAAGAGCCCTTACGATTACGCCCGGTGGGACTTTTCGGAAACGCATCAGAAAAAGCTGAATTAACGAGATTTTTACGCCCGAAACCAATGCTGAAAACCAAAGTCCGATTGGTATAAAATAAAGGACAATGAACAGTAATACGATTAAACCGACAATTAGTCCCCAAGTGCCTGCTATTTCTATCATTTTAATTAATATTTATAGGTTCAACAATAATTTTATTGGAAACGATCTTCAACACTTTTACCGGTATGTTGTGATCAATTAGCGATCCGGTGGATTGCGCTTCCACCACCTCCCCGTTTACTCTCACTTTTCCACTCGGTGCCAGCCTGCCAATGGTTTTGCCCGTATCACCAATCTTAATTTTTTCATCATTGATTAGTTTAACTTTTCCGTCGATGTTTTTTTCGAGGATCATCTTTTTTCCGGTCCTCGACTTAAAAAAGTAATAAACCATGGCCGGTGCCAAAATCAGCACAACGGCCAGCGTAACAAATCCGGCACCTGTTCCGAGGTCGGTAAAGGCAATGTAAACACTTGCACCCAGAAGCAGAAAACCTCCTATTCCGGCAATCGTTACGCCGGGTATTACTGCAAACTCGATCAACAGTAAAACAAGTCCCAGCAGTATTAGTAATATAATGGCGAAAATTGACATATTAGTCTATGGTTGCATTTAGTTCTCGTTCAATTAAAGCATCTTTCATGGGTTTTAAAGAGGAGAGTGTACCTTTTTTTACATCGCATTTCCCTTTGTAATGAACCAGGTAGGTACACTGTGTAGCTTGTTCAATTTCGTGGTCACAAATATCAATTAATGCGTCAATCACATAATCGAAGGTGTGAACATCGTCGTTGTGTAAAATCAACGAATTTTCCTCCAGTGTTTCTTCGTGCGTTTCCTGTGACGGAATATTTTTGGGCTCCTTTAAAGTCATTGGTCTGCCTCCATTTTTTTTGCTTCACTCAAAGTTATTCTTTTTCCGTTAAAATAGGGTACAACAAACGCATCTTCTATACCTTCTCTTCGTACCTGTGTTTGCATTTTTTGCGCATCTTCATAATTGGTAAGATTTCCGGTTGTGTAAACAACTACTCCCTTTTCATCGGTGTATTGATCTATTTTTCTGATAAAAGCCAGTTTATCGAACTGTTTTTTTACGTACGGAGGCAGTCCCCGGCTGTAAGCGCCAATCTGGATTTTATAAACGAGTTCATCTGTTTGTTCATCTGTTTGCTGTGGTTCAGGCTGAACAGTATTTGCATAAGCCTCTGAAGGAACAATTAATGCCGTATCAATAATTTCTGCAACAGCCGGTTTTTGTTGATTGCCCGACGAGGCAAGTTCCTGTAAGTGTGCAATAAAATCAAGTTGTTCCTGCTCCGGTCGCGAATTCCAAAATTCTGTTTCTAACTTTTGCGCCGCTTGAAGGCTTTCACGGGTATCCTTTTGGAGAGCAAATAAATTACCTTCGGCCTCAACTATTTTCTGGCCCAATTCTGTTTTTAAACTTGTTGTTTTGGCTGCTGCGTATTTTTGTCGCCAGTCGTCCAGGTTTTGAGTAAGCAAATCAAGATTGTGTTTTAACTCCTTCCATTTTACATAGGAATGAAGACCATCTGGTGTCTGGAAATTGGAGGTGTCAACATAAGTCATCTTACTGTTGATGTCAAAATTAATTGGAACAGCTTCGGACTTTACAGTCGGAGTGCTATTGCTGGTATTTGCAAACACTTCGGTAACTATTGTATCAGTTGTTACTGAATCTGTTTCAACCATATAGTTAACGGTGTCCGGCTTATTTTCAGCAGTATCTATCCGGGTTAAGGGAATTGGTGCAACATCATTGTTTTCAACTACAAAAAGGCTCGTTTGTTCTTTGCACTGCTGTATCTTTTCAGTCAGGCCGAGTATTTCCTGTTCTGCCTTGTTGGCTGTTTTCTGATACTTCAGATAATACTTCAGGGCATTGTCCCATTGCTGCAGGGCGTGGTATTGAACAGCAAGGTAGTAGTCGGTTTTTAAGGGCGATTCTCCCATACTGCCTTTTAACAAATATTTAATTTCTTCGTTTCCGTAATGCCCGTTTTCTGTTCGGCAGGCGCCATAATAGTAGTTAATCATCAGGTTATCGGGCTTTTCGTCAATTAAAGACTTTAACAGAGACTCTGCCTCCGTATAATTGTCTTCATCAAATTTTTGAATAGCCTCTACCAAGGGATTTTTTTGAGCATCGGCCAAAAGAGGAAATCCCGCAAACAATAAAATAAAATGTATTGTTAAAAGTATGTTGATTTTTCTTGATCCCATTATTGAGCTTCCTTAAAATTTAGATAGGTAAATTTAACAAAAAACAATTTTTCGAAGAATTTAAATTAGTCTGAATTGATTTGCAAGAAGTGAAATGAGGCCCGAGTTTTATCATTTAATCAGTTATATTTGTAAAACAGAATGAAGCAATAATCATGACAAGTTTAAAAATTGGAGACAAAGCTCCTGCATTTGAGGGAGTGAATCAAAACGGTGAAAAAGTGGCTTTGAAAGACTTCGGGGGAAAAAAGCTGATCCTGTATTTTTATCCAAAAGATAATACGCCGGGATGTACAGCCGAATCGTGTAACTTGAACGACAATTACGAAGCATGGCTTGAAAAAGGCTTTGATGTTGTGGGAGTTAGCCCGGATAGTGAAAAATCACATCAGAAATTCACCGATAAATTTGGCTTTCGTTTTAACCTGATTGCCGATACCGAAAAAGAAATTCTTCAGGCATATGGCGCGTGGGGTGAAAAATCGATGTATGGTAAAAAATACATGGGGGTTTTGCGTACAACTTTTGTTATCGATGAAAAAGGCATCATTCAGGAAATTTTTGAAAAAGTAAATACAAAAGATCACACCAACCAAATAATAAACACACTTAACTTATAAGCAGAATATGACTAGCGAAGAAAAAAGCCTGATGAATAAGGAAAAGCTGAAAGCGCTTCAGCTTACAATGGATAAAATTGAAAAGAGTTATGGTAAGGGTTCAATCATGCGCATGGGCGACCGTGGCGATTCGGATGTGCCGGCCATTCCTTCCGGTTCAATTGCACTTGATGTCGCATTGGGGGTGGGAGGTTATCCCAAAGGACGAATAGTCGAAATTTACGGTCCTGAGTCATCGGGTAAAACTACGCTTGCCATCCACGCGATTGCCGAGGCGCAGAAAGCCGGCGGTATTGCAGCCATTATTGATGCCGAGCATGCTTTTGATCCTTATTATGCAAAAAAACTGGGCGTAAACATTGATGAATTGTTGATTTCGCAACCAGACAATGGAGAACAGGCACTCGAAATTGCAGATAACCTGATTCGCTCCGGAGCGTTGGATATTGTAGTAATCGACTCGGTGGCTGCTTTAACACCAAAAGCCGAGCTGGAAGGAGAGATGGGAGAGTCAAAAATGGGCTTGCAGGCACGTTTGATGTCGCAGGCACTCCGTAAACTGACGGCCAACATCAACAAAACAAAAACATGTTGCGTGTTTATCAACCAACTGCGCGAAAAAATCGGCGTAATGTTCGGTAATCCTGAAACAACCACCGGAGGAAACGCACTTAAATTTTATGCTTCTGTTCGTTTAGACATTCGCCGCATCGGGCAAATCAAAGATGGAGAGGAAGTTAACGGAAACCACGTTCGTGTAAAAGTGGTGAAAAACAAAGTGGCGCCACCCTTTCGAAAAGCAGAGTTTGATATTATGTATGGCGAAGGAATCTCCAAATCGGGTGAAATTATTGATTTGGGAGTTCAGTATAATCTGATCAAAAAAAGCGGTTCGTGGTTTAGTTACGGTGATACAAAATTAGGCCAGGGGCGCGAAACCGTTCGAAATCTTGTTATGGATAATCCTGAATTAGCACAGGAACTGGAAACAAAAATAGTAGAAGCCATAACCGGAACCCTTACGATGGAATAATAATATTATACATAGACAGAATTTGCCGGATGAATTGTTTCTGTCGATTCATCCGGTTTTTTTATAAATAAATTGTATGAAAGTTTTAAAATTTGGCGGAACATCCGTAGGTTCTGCCTCAAACATTAAAAAGGTGAAAGACATAGTTCTTTCTCAAAATGATGATGTAATTGTAGTAGTGTCGGCATTGGGCGGCATAACCGATAAAATACTGACGGCAGCGAACAACGCTGCCACGGGCACCACCGACTTTCATACCGAACTTACGGAAATAAGGGAGAGGCATCGCGATACAATGCACGAACTTTTTAACGGGAATGATCCGGTAAAAGAGCTTGTGGAACAATTACTAGACGAGCTGGAACAAATTCTGACCGGAATTACGTTGGTCGGAGAACTTACTGCCAAAACACTTGATCGCATAGCGGGGATTGGCGAACGCATGTCGTCGCATGTTATTGCTGCATTTATTGGTGCCGAACGAAAAGATTCTTCTTTGCTGATTCAAACAGACAGCAACTTTGGAAAAGCATCTGTTGATTTTAAAATTACCAACCACAATATTAAAGAAGCATTTGCCGGCTTTCGGGGAATTGCAGTAGCACCGGGTTTTATTTCAAAAAACAACAAAAGTGAATTTACTACGCTTGGACGCGGTGGTTCCGACTTTACAGCTGCCATTATCGCAGCTGCACTCGATGTTGATATCCTTGAAATTTGGACCGATGTAAATGGATTTATGACTGCCGATCCGCGCGTAATCCGAAAAGCTTATACCATTCCCGAACTTACCTATTCAGAGGCAATGGAGCTTTCGCATTTTGGCGCAAAAGTGATTTATCCGCCTACTATTTTGCCGGTTTACCAGAAGGGAATCCCGATTTTGATCAAGAATACTTTTGAACCTGAAAATGCCGGTACACGTATCGTAAAAGATGTGTGGAATGGTTTTGACCGGCCTATTAAAGGGATTTCATCCATTTCCGGAATTACGCTGCTTACGATGCAGGGGATTGGTATGGTGGGAGTTACCGGAATATCAATGCGACTGTTTACCGCC
The DNA here is from genome assembly GCA_047975435.1 of Draconibacterium sp. Classification (GTDB taxonomy): domain Bacteria; phylum Bacteroidota; class Bacteroidia; order Bacteroidales; family Prolixibacteraceae; genus Draconibacterium. The sequence continues at coordinate 22,430 of JBKEDN010000256.1, forward strand.
CTGGCAAAAGTAAATGTAAATGTGATCCTGATATCGCAGGCTTCGTCAGAGAATTCAATCAGTGTGGCCATTGAAGAAAAGATGCTGGCAAAAGCAGAAACGGCTATTCGCGATGAGTTTGAAAAAGAGATCTCCACAGGACAGGTAAATAAACTGGATATTGAAAAGGATGTTTCGGTGGTTGCCATTGTTGGCGAAAACATGAAAAAAACAACCGGTATTGCCGGGAAACTTTTTTCAACCATTGGGCGAAACGGGATAAATATTATTGCTATTGCGCAAGGGGCCTCGGAGCTTAATATTTCGTGGGTAGTTAAAAACGACGAGCTTCGTAAAACGCTGAATGTTGTTCACGAGTCGTTCTTCCTTTCAGAGTTTGTTGAGTTGAACATCTTTTTGATGGGAATCGGAACTGTGGGAGGAAACCTTTTGCAGCAGTTAAAGCAGCAACAGGAGAAATTATTGAAAGAAAAACACCTCCGCTTAAAGTTAACCGGTGTAGCCAATTCAAAGAAAATGCTTTTCGAACGCGAGGGGATAGACATTTCTGAGTTTCGGGAGGGACTTAAACAGTCCGAAAAAGCATCGTCGTTACAAGGATTTGTTGACGAAATGAAGAATATGAATATTTATAATTCGGTTTTTGTTGACTGTACTGCCTCTGAAAATGTTGCCGCTTTGTACAAAGAAATCCTGAATGCAAATATTGCAATTGTAACGGCAAACAAGGTAGCTGCTTCTTCTGATTATGAAAATTATGCCGCAATAAAAAAGATAGCCAAACAAAAAGGTGTGAAGTTTCTTTTCGAAACCAATGTTGGCGCAGGATTGCCAATTATCAATACGCTGAACGATCTGGTGAATTCAGGTGATCGCATATTGAAGATTGAAGCCGTTCTTTCCGGGACTTTGAATTATATTTTTAATACCATTTCAGCAGAAATCCCGCTCAGCAAAACCATTATGATGGCCAAAGAAGAAGGTTATTCAGAACCGGATCCGCGTATTGATTTAAGCGGTGTGGATGTTGCCCGGAAGATATTAATCCTGGCGCGCGAGTCGGGATATCGTATCGAGATGGACGATGTCTCTATAAAACGTTTTGTCCCCGACGCCTTGTTTGCAGGAACCCTGGAGGAATTTTGGAAAGGTGTGCCCGGGCTCGATGCTGCTTTCGAAGAAGAAAGAAAAAAGCTGGCGGCTGAAGATAAAAAGTGGCGTTTTGTAGCCCGTTTCGAAAACGGAAAAGCAGAAGCCGGCCTTGAAGTAGTGGATTCCACTCATCCTTTTTATGATTTGGAAGGAAGTAACAACCTGGTGATGTACACTACTGAACGATATCACGAATTCCCAATGCTGATTAAAGGTTATGGAGCCGGTGCATCGGTTACGGCAGCCGGCGTTTTTGCGGATATGATAAAGGTTTCAAATATTTAATTCTGCGGTTAATCGGAATTTTAGAATATTATTTGTTACTATCCAAACAGGCCAAACTGATGGTGAGTCAGAAGATGGCCAAAATATATCATAACATATAAAAAGATATAAGATGAAGTACATTATAATACTTGGCGATGGCATGTCGGACGAGCCACTGGAAGCATACGGTGGCAAAACTCCTTTGCAATTGGCCAATAAACCTCACATCGACTGGCTGGCTAAAAACGGACAGTCAGGAATGTTGAAAACCGTTCCGGATACGATGCATCCCGGAAGTGAAATTGCCAACATGGCGGTATTGGGCTACGATGTGGAAAAGGTTTTTGAGGGCAGGGGAGTACTGGAAGCCGCCAGCATGGGAGTGGAGTTGAAACCTGGTGACCTTGGTTTGCGTTGCAATTTGGTTTGTGTTGAGAACGAACTTCTGAAAAATCATTCTGCAGGGCACATTTCCAGTAAAGAAGCTGCCAAACTGATCCGTTTCCTGGATGAAAAACTGGGCAACGATCAGGTTAAATTTTATCCGGGTGTTTCATACCGCCATCTCCTGGTGATTAAAGGCGGAATCAAAGAGCTAAAAACAACGCCTCCGCACGATGTTCCCGGAACACCTTTTCGTGATGTATTGCCATTTGCCAAAACCGAACTTGCCGGGCCAACAGCAGAGTTATTAAACGAGTTGATCCTGAAATCACAGGTTTTGCTTGCCAATCATCCTGTAAATCAGAAAAGAAAGGCTGCAGGTAAAGATGCGGCAAACAGTATCTGGCCCTGGTCGCCCGGTTATAAACCGGCCATGCCAACCCTGCAAGAGATGTTTGGGATTGGAAGTTCTGCGGTTATTTCGGCCGTAGATCTGATTCATGGAATTGGTGTGTATGCCGGTATGAAAGTGATTCATGTAGAAGGTGTAACGGGTTTGTACGATACAAATTACGAGGGAAAAGCACAAGCTGCGATTGATGCATTGAAAGAAAATGACCTGGTTTATTTACATATTGAAGCAAGTGACGAGGCAGGCCACGAAGGAGATGTGGAACTAAAAACCAAAACCATTGAATACCTCGATCAGCGTATTGTAAAATTTATTTTAGAGAAAACCGCTAAAATGGATGAAGAAGTAGCCATTGCTATTTTGCCTGATCATCCAACACCCTGTGCACTAAAAACACATACCCGCGATTCGGTGCCATTCACTATTTATAAACCGGGAGTAGTTCCCGATTCGGTAGAAGTTTACGATGAGTTCGATCCGCGAAAAGGTGCATTGGGCTGGTTAAAAGGAGATGAGTTTATCCGTATATTTTTAGGAAAAATGTAAACTTATAATGTTTTTATAAGCTTATTTTGGTGCAAATCGGATCGTTAAATTTATGACATAAGTCATATTTTGTGTTTAGTTTCTGTAGCCGGATTAAGCGAAAGTTATACTTTTGAAGCAATTATGAAGTATTACAGCACAAATAAAAATACACCTGAAGTTTCGCTAAAAGAGGCAGTAGTGAAAGGCCTGGCCGCCGATAACGGACTTTTTATGCCGGAAAGAATAGAGCGCTTCGAAGCTTCTTTTTTTGAAAATATTCAAAATCTGAGTTTTCAGGAGATTGCTTACGAAGTGGCTTTGAAGTTTTTTGGAGAGGATATTGAAGCCGACAAATTGCATGAGATCGTTTTTGATACCCTGTCCTTCAATTGTCCGCTTGTAAAGGTACGTGATAACATATATTCACTTGAGTTATTTCATGGGCCAACACTTGCATTTAAAGATGTGGGCGCACGTTTTATGGCGCGTTTACTCAATCATTTTTTGGGTGTAAAAGAAAAGATGGTGAATGTTTTGGTTGCTACATCGGGTGATACCGGTAGTGCAGTTGCCAATGGTTTCCTGGGAGTTGATGGTATTCATGTGCATGTTCTTTATCCAAAAGGAAAAGTAAGCCGTATTCAGGAAGCCCAGTTTACAACCTTGGGGCAAAACATCACGGCACTTGAGGTAGATGGTACTTTTGATGATTGCCAACACCTTGTAAAAACGGCTTTTCTTGATAAAGATTTGAATGATCGGCTGGTGCTCACTTCTGCAAATTCAATTAATGTTGCACGTTTTTTACCGCAGGCATTCTATTATTTTAATGCTTATGCACGTTTAAAAGAAGCTGGAGTATTGGCGGGCAAAGAGCTGGTTGTAGCTGTGCCGAGCGGTAATTTTGGCAATTTAACTGCAGGTTTGATTGCGGCAGAAATGGGACTTCCCATAAATCAGTTTATTGCCGCCAATAACGAAAACGATGTGGTGTTTGAATACCTGAAAACGGGAAATTATAATCCGCGGCCATCGGTTGAAACCATTGCCAATGCCATGGATGTGGGAGCACCCAGTAACTTTGCCCGGATACTCGATCTTTACGGTGGCTCGCGCAAAAAAATATGCCGGAAAATCAAAGGCTTTCGTTATGCGGATCAGGAGATTCGGGAGACCATCGATCGGGTTTACTCCCAAACCGGTTATTTATGCGATCCGCATGGAGCTTGCGGGGTTCAGGCTTTAGAAGAATATTTGTTCGGTGATCAGCTTGGCGTTTTTCTGGAGACCGCCCACCCTGCTAAATTTACTGAAACGGTGGAAACAGTGATTGGAGCAGGGAAGGTGGAATTACCTGAAAAACTGGCTGATTTTATGCGGGGATCCCGTAAAGTGATTGGATTGGATGCTGATTATGAGCAATTTAGAAAGTATTTGCTTGGCTGACGTTTATTGTTCTGGAAATGAACAATTTAGTTTGCATTATGTTTTAAATTACTGATATTGTCTGTTCTAATGTAAATAAATACAATTAGAATATTACATTTGTACATTAAAGAAAGGAAATTACCTCAATTCTTTTAAATGTTAACAAAATCAAATTATGAGACAGCTTAAAATTACCAAGCAGGTCACAAATCGCGATACCCTCTCGCTCGATAAGTACCTGCATGAAATCGGGAAGGTAGAGTTGTTGTCAGCAGAAAAGGAAGTAGAACTGGCCAAACGCATAAAAAAAGGAGATCGCGAAGCATTGGAAACATTAATAAAAGCAAACTTGCGTTTTGTGGTTTCCGTTTCCAAACAATATCAAAATCAAGGCTTGAGTTTACCCGACCTAATCAACGAAGGCAACCTCGGTTTAATAAAGGCGGCTGAACGCTTTGATGAAACCCGCGGATTTAAATTTATTTCTTATGCCGTGTGGTGGATTCGCCAATCGATTTTGCAGGCGTTGGCAGAACAGGCCCGGATAGTAAGGCTTCCGTTGAATAAAATTGGATCAATCAACAAAATTAACAAGGCGTTTAACAAACTGGAACAAGAATTTCAGCGCGAACCCACCGTTGAGGAACTGGCCGAATTGATGGAAATAAAGCCGGACTTGGTTGAGGATTCAATGAATTTTTCAAATGTCCATGTGTCAATGGATGCTCCTTTACGAGAAGAAGAGGCCAACAACATGTACGATGTAATGATGAATGAAGATTCGCCCGATCCGGATGAACAGCTGATGGATCTTTCATTGCGTCAGGAAATTGAACGGTCGCTGGCCACGTTGGGGGAGCGGGAAGCTGAGATTCTTCGCTATTATTTTGGCTTAAAAGGATATCAGCAGCATACCCTGGAGGAAATCGGCGACGAATTTGGGTTAACCCGGGAACGGGTAAGACAAATAAAGGAAAAGGCAATTAAGAAGTTAAAAAACCAATACCGGAACAGATTATTAAAATCTTACCTGGGAAAATAAACTGTATTTAATGAAGCGATTGGTCGCACCCTCCATTCTATCCGCAAACTTTAATCATCTTGGGAAAGATATTGAAATGATCAATCAAAGTGAGGCAGATTATATTCATTTTGATGTGATGGATGGTGTTTTTGTTCCAAATATTTCTTTCGGAATACCTGTAATTGAACATGTAAAACGTATTGCTGCGAAACCGCTAGATGTTCATTTGATGATTGTACAGCCAGATCATTTTATTGAGCCTTTTGTAAAAGCCGGAGCTTCTGTAATTACCGTGCATTACGAGGCCTGCAAACATTTGCACCGTACAATTCAGCTGATTAAATCTTTTGGAGTTAAGGCCAGTGTTTGTTTAAATCCGCATACTCCTGTTGCGCTTTTAGAAGATATTATTCAAGACCTTGATATGGTTTTACTAATGTCGGTTAACCCGGGATTTGGTGGGCAGAAATTTATTCAGAACACCTATAAGAAAGTGCGGCAGTTGAGAACACTGATTGATTCGGTGAATCCTGATTGCCTGATTGAAGTAGATGGTGGTGTGAATTTTGAAACAGGGGCAAAGCTTTTTGAAGCCGGAGCGAATGTTTTGGTGGCCGGGAGTTTTGTTTTTGGCTCAGAAAAGCCAATGGAAGTTATTTCAGGGTTGAAACAACTTTGATTTCTGCTCCACCTGAACACATTCCTCAATATTCTTCTGGATAATCGTTTTAGGCAGGTCGCGCAGCTGGCAATCGGCTGCACACTCCGAACAGTTGTGCGAATAATGATCGGCCGGATTGACAAAATGATTCAATTTTTTGACCTTTCTCTTTTTTATCCCCAGTTTTCGTGCCATTTTAAGAATAGCCAGTGTTGCTGCAGCGCCAATAATCAGGTATGTAATAACTTCCTGCACCATTTTAAACAATCCAATTCCCAACGTTATAAACAATAAACGCAGCAACCCACGCCAGGGTTGTAGTATAAATAACAGAAAATGCTGCCCATTTCCACGACCCGGATTCGTTTTTTATAGTTGCTACCACTCCAATACACGGAAAATAAATCAGGATAAATATTAGAAATGCAAGTGCTACGGGGCCAGTAAAAATTTTCTCACCTTTAAGCTTTCCGCTCATATGTACTTCATCCTGAAGTTTTTTCTGAAGGCTCACCGTGGTTTCATCAGCCGAAGTTTGATAAAGAACCCCCATTGTGCTAACTACTATTTCTTTGGCAGGAAGCCCGGCCAGCAACGAAATACTCATTTTCCAGTCGAATCCCAGCGGACTCATTACCGGTTCAATCACTTTCCCAACTCTTCCCAGATAAGAATTAATCAGGCGGTCGGATTCCTGCGCTTGTTTAACCTGTGCAATTTGCTCATTTTTTGAATGATCATTAAGTTGATCATTGTGCTCAATGTTACTTATTTGTTGTGTAAACTGAGCCGTATTTTTAGATTCGCGTGGAAAATATTCCAATGCCCAGATAATAATTACCCCCAGAAGAATAATCGTTCCGATTTTTTTTAGATAGTGTTGGGTTTTATCCCACATGTGGTAAAGCACATTCCGGAGTGTTGGCATTCGGTACGTCGGAAGCTCCATTACAAAAGGCGTTTCCTTATTTTTAAAAACCGTTTTGTTAAGGATTTGAGCTGTTAAAAATGCAAATACAATTCCAACCGCATAAATTCCAATTAATATCAATGCCTGGTGTTTCGCAAAGAATGCTGAAATGATCAGTATATAAACGGGCAAACGTGCACTGCACGACATAAACGGAATGATCAGCATTGTCAGTATCCTGTCGCCGCGGTTTCGCATCGACCGGGTTGCAAGAATGGCCGGCACATTACATCCAAATCCCATGATCATCGGTATAAACGACCGTCCGTGCAGCCCGAAACGGTGCATAATATTATCCATAATAAACGCAGCCCGCGCCATATAACCCGAACCTTCGAGCAATGAGATAAAAAAGAAAAGGATGAGAATGTTGGGGAGAAATACCAGTACACTACCCGTTCCGCTTATAATTCCATCCACCAGCAGATCTTTCAGCATTCCATTGGGGATTACACCGGAAGCAAAAGTTCCCAGTTTAGAAATACCCAAATCAATCCAGTCCATTGGGTAAGCACCTACCGTAAACGTTGTCCAGAACATTAGAAACAGCATTGCCGTAAAAATTGGAAATCCAAAAAAACGGTGTGTAAGCAAACTGTCGATTTTCTCTGAACGGGTTTTTTCTCCTTCAATCGGGTTGCTGTATGTTTCTTTCAGTGCACCGGTAATAAAACTGTATTTAGCATTGGTAATTACGGTTTCACTGTCTTCATTTTCCAGGAGCTCTATTTTGGAGATTTCTTTCCTGGTTATCTCCTGTATCTCCTCAAAATTTGCATAGCCCGAAAGGAGTTCTAAAATTTGCTTGTCTTTTTCGAGTAATTTTATAGCAATAAACCTTGACGATATTTTATCGGTAATCGGCTTTGTTTCCTTTATTTTTAGCCTGATTTTTTGGATGGATTTCTCCAGTTCTTTCCCATAATTGATGTGAACGTGCCGTGAAGTTTTGTCTTTGCCTTCAAACACATCGATCACTTTTTCAACAATTGCATCAATTCCTTTTCCTTTCGAGCTGATTGTTGGAATAATCGGAATTCCCACCAGGCGGGCCAAACGCTCCTGATCGAGCTCCAGTTTGTTTTTTTCCATTTCATCAAACATGTTCAGCGCAATAATGGTGCGCAAATCCATGTCGATCAATTGAGTGGTAAGAAACAGGCTGCGTTCCAGGTTGGTAGAATCCAGAACATTGATTACAATATCGGGCGTTTGTTCGTATATGAACTTTCGTACAAAAATTTCTTCGGTTGAATAGGCTGTCAAACTGTAAGTTCCGGGCAAGTCATAAAAATTAAAAGTGTAACCTTTTGTTTTAAATGTTGCTTTGTGGATACCAACGGTAACACCGCTGTAGTTTCCAACTTTTTCTTTTGAGCCTGAAATGAAATTAAAAAGGGTGGTTTTTCCACAGTTCGGGTTTCCAACCAATGCAATGTTGATGGTTCTGCTTCGCTCTGATTGATTGATCAGCTCGATGTTACGGTCGATGGTACCCTCAAAATTATCTTCGTCTTTCAGGTTGAATTCATCAAGTGGTACAACTTCAATCAGGTCAGCTTCCGATTTTCGGAGCGATACATTGTAATTCAGTATTTTAAACTCAATGGGGCCATTGAATGGAGTGTCTTTTATCACCCGAACTTCTTTTCCGCGGATAAATCCCATTTCTGAGATTCGTTTTCGAAAAGAACCGTGACCTAATATTTTGGTGATTATTACCGGTTCACTATGTTTTACCTCACTCAGCTTCACTTCCCCTCGCCTTCTTTATCCTGAATTTAAATTAAATAAAAATAAGCCAACAAAGATATTCAATTTGTTATCATTTTAAATAAAATTGCAATGTTCTTCACATAGTTCGTTCAAGTAATTATTTTTGTTCAAGGAGAGATTGAATATGGAGGAAGATAAATTTTATCAGAACATTCAGAAAGCACTCGAAGATTTACCCGATAACTTCAGCATTTTAGAGGAGCGAATCGATATTGAGGTACAGATGAAGTATTTTGAATACACAAAATCGAAACGCGAAAGTGTTGATGCGAAAGGATGTTTTGATAGCCGGGATGAGCTTTTTGATGAGAATGTTGCAGAAGAGCGTAAAAAGGAAATACTTACGTCGATAGCCGTTTACGATGATGTAAAAGCATACCGTGCACTGGAGAAATTTGTGTCGGAGTCGGAAGGGGAATTACAACAATGGGCCATACTTGCCTTGCAGGAAAGCCGAATGCTATTGCAAAGTTCATTGCTTGATGAACAGCAGGTTTTTATCTCAACAGGGTTGGGCGGAAAAGGAAAAAAGCTGCGGTATTTTGTTGTTTTTCTTAACCGGAACACCGAAGAACTTCTTTCGGCAACCCAGCAAAAACTCTTAAAAGACGAACTTGTTTTTGAACTGAACAAACAGGAAGGTATTTTTGAATCGATGGATTTTATGGAAGGTTTTTCTTCGGCATTGGTGATATTGCCTTTGACAGCTGAGATCCGTTCGGTATTTCAGAATATAGTGGATGAGTGTAACCAGTACGGAGGTTTTTTGCAGGAAGATATGATTATTACCAATGTAAAAGTGCTGTCGCGGGGTGAAATTATCCAGTTGTTGCATCAGAAAAAAAATGAAGAAAGAAATGAATTGGAAGAAGAATAAAATAAATGTGGCCATTCAGGTATTGCCTGAGGCGGATGGGAAACTGAAATATTCGTTGGTTGATGAAGCAATAAAGGCTATTTCCGAATCGGGTCTAAGGTATCAGGTTTGTCCATTCGAAACGGTGGTTGAGTGTGATTATGAGCAGCTTCCGTTTTTGTTGGAAACCGTTCATCAGGCTTGTGCCAATGCCGGGACCGAGAAAATGCTGACCAATCTAAAGGTTCAGGTTAATTTTTCTGACAACGTTACAATTGAAGATAAAATGGAAAAGTACGCTTAATTTGTTTTGAAGTGTTCGCTTTTTTGCAAATTAGTTATATATTTGCACCGCTTTTAAAGCAAAACAACAATGGCCCTGTAGCTTAATGGATAGAGCATCTGACTACGGATCAGAAGGTTGGGGGTTCGAGTCTCTCCAGGGTCACGTTACGGGACAAATTCAAAATTGATGAGTTTGTCCCGTTTTTATTTCCTCCTATTTTATTGTCTATCAGCAAAATATATTCCAGTGCTTCATTTATTCTTGTGGTTCGAAATTGAATTCCGTCAAATGTCAATTTTTCGGGGAAGACCGAACCAATGATTTTTCTTTTCTGGGTAATGCTGCCATTCTCGTATAATGAATCAAGGTTGGAAATACTGCTAATCGCCTTGTCCCATAAGGGTTCTATGTTTTCAAAATCACTTATGGAGCCAGTTAATTTCGCTTCAAGTCTGGTAATTCGCGTTTCAATTTCAGATTTCATTATGCGATAGTCTTCGGCCTCAATATCGCCGCATAAAAGCAATTCCCTTGCTTTGGAAAGGCGTTTATTTTCTTCCTGTAACTGTAGCTTTATTTGCTGGATATCTCCCTTTTGTGCTTTCGTTTTTTCGTTATAACGGTTTACGATAACTTCTTTATACAATTTCAACTTAGGGATTGGGCGTACATATTCGCCTATTTTATCAACAATTTTTTTGTTCAGATCAGTTGCACTGTGCCTGAAATCACAACCTCCCGTACAATGATAATAGTGATAATATTTCGTCCGTCCTTTTGATGCACTCCCCGATAACAGCCGTCCGCACTGTGGACAGATGAGAAAACCCCTTAATGGCAAATTATCATCGACAAGTATTTTTGTCCGCTGAACCTTTTTGCGTCCGTCAAGTACGTCCTGTACCTTGTAAAACAAAGTTTCGGTAATTAAAGGCTCGTGCTGACCGGTTACAAAGTAACTTTCTTCATCCTTGTATTTTGGAATAAATATCTTTCCACAATAAAGTGGGTTTCTAATCGCCAACCAGAATGCGTTTTTACTGCATTTCACCCCTTTAGCTTTGGCCATTTTCCATACCTGTTCTGTATTAAACTGGCCACGTGCTAGTTCTTCAAATACCCATGTCATGATTTTTCCGGTAATCTCTTTTGGGGCTATAT